>JBDUAM010000430.1:0-15374 GCA_040004655.1 Chthonomonadales bacterium
GGGGCTGGTCTGTGACCTGCCCGAATTTCGATTGAAACAGTGCTGTTATCAGGAGACATTTGCTCATGAACGAACTTTCTCGACGTAGATTTCTGGCGGATGCTGCCGGACTGCTCGCAGTCTCTGCTATCCCTGCCGCCGCTGCTCCAATTTTAGTCGGACCCTCTCGCCGCGTCAGCCCAAACGATAAACTTCGAATCGCTTGCATCGGATTTAACGGTCGAGGCATGAACCATATCGAAGCTTACGTTGGGATGGACGATGTAGAGATCACCGCTCTCTGCGATGCCGATACGGCGACCTTCGGTAAGGCGCTTCGGACCATTGAAAAGGCTGGCAAGCCGGCTCCCAAGACGTATCAGGACGTGCGTAAACTGCTGGAATCCAAAGAGATCGACGCGGTCTCAATCGCCACGCCAAACCACTGGCACTCGCTCTGCGGCATCTGGGCGATGCAGGCCGGGTTTGACGTCTACTGCGAAAAGCCTGTCAGTCACAACGTGATGGAGGGGCGACGCCTCGTAGAGACGGCCCGAAAATTCAATAAGATATGCCAGTGCGGAACGCAGAGCCGATCTAGCGTCGGGCTTCGCAACGCCATGGCCTACCTCCACAGTGGCGAACTCGGAAAAATTTCCATCGCCCGCGGGCTTTGCTACAAGCGGCGCAAGTCGATCGGCAAGGTCAGCACAGCGACTACGCCGCCAGCAACTGTAGATTACGACATCTGGACTGGTCCCGCTCCGCTCAAGCCACTCATGCGCGCCAACCTGCATTATGATTGGCACTGGGTCTTTGACACCGGCAACGGCGACGTGGGAAATCAGGGCATTCATGAGATGGACAAAGCGCGCTGGGGACTCGGCAAGGCTGGATTCCCGAAGCATGTGATGGCAATGGGTGGTCGATTTGGCTATGTGGATGACGCCAACACGCCGAACTCTCTCTGCGTATTCCATGACTACGGCGATTCGCAGCTTATCTTTGAAGTTCGTGGACTCGAAACTCCGAAGCTCACGCCCGGTAAAGCGGGGATGGGCGCAGCGGTCGGCAACATCTTCTACGGCGAAAAAGGCATCATGGTTATGCCGAGCTACTCGGACGCTACCGTCTACGACAACGATGGCAACAAGGTACGCGAGTTCAAGGGCGGCGGCGACCACTTCCGCAACTTTGTAGATGCGGTCAAGTCCCGCAAGCGAGAGTCGCTGCATGCAGAGATTGAAGAGGGACACCTCTCCAGCGCCCTTTGTCACCTCGGCAACATCTCTTACCTGATGGGTGAGAAGCAGCCATTCAGCAAGAAAACGAAGGCATTCGGCGATAACAAAGAGGCGTATGAGACTATTGGTAGAATGGAAGAGCACCTGACAGTGAACGGGATTAATCTCTCTGAAACCGACTACATGCTCGGCAAGAAGCTGACAGTGGTCGACGGCACAGAGCACTTCACCGACAAGAAGGCCAACATTCTCCTCACCCGAGAATATCGCAAAGGCTTCGAGGTTCCATCCAAGGTCTGATCTGAAAGCCTATTGTAACTTGAAAACTCTCGAACCCCTCTTGCAATGGAGGGGTTCGAACTTTGTCCCAATTATTGGAGCGCAGCGCATGAAACCCATCACATCCGAATTAATATTGACCATCCATTGTCATAACGTGCCCTCAGTTGCCGGAACGGTGTTTCATGGCCTGCGACTCGGCATTCAACGCGACCAACAGGTGATTGAGGATGTCCCAGCGGACGGCTCTGACGTTGCCTTTCGCGCACCGATCACCGTAAAGCATCTGGATGGCGGAGGACATGATTTTGCCGGGAAGTTTGTACATGGCCCAAAGACCGAGCGGTTTTTCTATTTGAACTGGGGTGCGCATGCGCCCATGGGTTGGCACGGAGTTCGACGGGCAAAATTGCAGCTACGCGACATGCCATCTTTACTGGCAGAACGAACCGAAGCCGAGGTCTGGATCAATATGACAGACGCCAAGGGGTGTCCACTCTGTGCGACGATTAAACCGAGTTTTATTCGGTGGGGTGAATAACCTCAAGTACAAAAACTGCCCGCCCGGCCGAGAATTCGTACCCGTGCTATAATTACGTTTCAAATAACGCAAAGATTCTCGGAGCCGCCCCTTCTAATGCTTGCACACGAAATTCGCCAGAAGTACCTCGATTTCTTTTCTGAACGGGACCACCTGCACCTGTCGACCGCGCCGCTCGTTCCCATCGACGCACTCGGCAACGAAGATAAAACCACTCTTTTTACCGGCTCGGGAATGCAGCAGTTCAAGCCCTATTTCGCCAACACGGCCACCCCGCCGCATGGTCGCGTGGTCACGATTCAAAAGTGCGTGCGAACCGGCGATATCGACAGCGTAGGCGACCTCTCCCACTGCACCTTTTTTGAGATGCTCGGCAACTTCAGCTTTGGAGACTACTTCAAAGCCGAGGTGATTCCGTGGACCTGGGAATTCCTGACCAAAGTGGTCGGGCTGGACCCGGACAAATTCTGCGTCACCGTTTTTCATGAGGACGATGAAGCGTTCGAGATCTGGCACAAGGTAGTCGGACTGCCGGTGGATCGCATTCACCGCATGCAGGCCGACAAGAACTTCTGGCCGGCGAATGCGATTGAGGACGGCCCGGATGGTCCCTGCGGACCCTGCTCCGAGGTCTTTTATCGCGTGGTCCCCATCGAGGAGATGACCACCGACCCTACCCTCACCGCCACCGAGCGATACAAGATTGACGACGATGCTGGCAGATGGCTGGAGGTCTGGAACAACGTCTTCACGCAGTTCGACCGCAGCCTTGGAACCGATGCAAACCCCGTCCTCACGCCGTTGCCGAAGAAGAACAATGACACGGGCGCCGGGTTTGACCGAATTGTACAGGTCCACCAGAACAAGAAGAGCGTCTTTGAAACCGACCTGTTTGCACCAATTCTTGCCAGGATTGCGGAAATTTCTGGCACTCCCTATACCGGAACACTGAACGAGACTGATTTTGCATTGCGCGTAGTCGCCGAGCACACGCGCACCATGGTCTTCTGTATTGCGGACGGAATTTTGCCGAGCAACGAGGGTCGTGGCTATGTGCTGCGCTACATCATGCGTCGCGCCATGCGGTTCGGTAAGATGCGATTGGGGATGTCGGAACCGTTCCTCTATCGAATCGCGCCCATGGTCATCGAGCAGATGGGCGACTTCTACACAGAGATTCGCGAGCGGCAAGAGCTCATTCTTCAGACCATTCAGGGCGAAGAAGAGCGGTTCCTGCGGACGTTGGAAAACGGCATTCACAAGCTGAATGAGTTCCTGGATCGAGCGGATGCATACTCGTTACCGCAACTGAGTGGCGCGGAAGCATTTATGCTTTATGACACCTACGGTTTCCCGCTGGAGCTGACCCGCGACATGGCCAAAGAGCGCGGCCTGAACATTGATGAAGCTGGCTTTGAAGAGGCGAAGGCGGAGCAGCAGCAGCGAAGTCGAGAAGCCGGTGCGCCGAAAGAAGTATGGGCGACGGGTGATAACCTGCTCAATACATTGCAGAGCATCGCCAAACCGACCCGGTTCCTCGGGTATTCCGAGATGGAATCTCACGTCAAGGTTCGAGCCATACTGCATAATGGAGTGTCCATCGACACAGCTAAACCGGGCGATACCGTAGAAGTGGTACTGGATGAATCGCCGTTCTACGCCGAATCGGGCGGGCAGGTTGGAGACACCGGATCGCTGGTCGGCGAGGGCTCCGGGGTGGAGTGCGCCCCGAAACTCAAGGTACTCGACACGCAGAAGACCGCCGGATTCTGGATACACAAGGCGTTAGTTCTTGAAGGCGAACTGAAGAATGGTGCCTGGCTGAACGCGACCGTAGATGCTGGACGTCGTCTGCAGGTCCAGCGCAACCACACGACCACCCACCTGCTACAGGCTGCCCTTAGAATTGTTCTGGGCGGGCATGTTCACCAGAAGGGCTCCCTTGTTTCGCCGGATGTTTTGCGGTTCGACTTTACGCACACCGGACCCATGTCGCACGAAGAGATTCAGCGCGTAGAAGATATCGTCAACGAACATATCCTCATGGATCAGCCAGTCGGCATCTTCACGGACATCCCCATTGCGGAAGCGAAAGAGCGCGGCGCAATGGCGCTCTTCGGCGAGAAATATGGCGACTCAGTGCGCATGGTCGAAATCCCGGGGTTCAGTCTGGAACTCTGTGGCGGAATCCACCTGCAACGCACTTCGCAGGCGGGACTGTTCCGCATCAAATCCGAGACGGGAATTGGTGCTGGTGTGCGTCGAATTGAGGCCGTCACCGGGCAAGCGGCGGTCGCATACGTGAAGGAACTCGAAGCCAAACTGCGAGATATCGCGACCCAACTCAAGACCAACACGCGTGATGTGCTGGCGGCAGTTGAGAAAAGCGTCAAAGAACGAACGGAACTTCAACAGCAGGTTCAAAAGTTGAAATCGGGTGCGGTCTCGACGGGCGCGGACATGCAGGAATCAAAGATCGGCGATGTGCTGTTCGTTACCAGTACGATGGTAGACGCCGATGGCGAGACGCTCGCGGCCGTGGCAGACAGAACAGCTCAGAGCAAGGGCTCGGCGGTGGTGGCTCTCGGATCGCAAACAGATGGAAAAGCGTTATTCGTGGTGAAAGTAACGCCTGATCTCGTGAAACGTGGATTGCATGCCGGCAATCTCGTGAGAGAAATGGCGAAAATCGCTGGCGGCGGGGGTGGGGGTCGACCCGACTTCGCGCAGGCCGGCGGCAAAGATGGATCGCGCGTAACGGAAGCCCTGCAAGCGGCGGCCGAGCTGGTGAGACAAACCGTCTCATCGTGAGGGGAAAGATGAAAATTCAAAATTCATTCGTAATGGCAGCAACGGCAGCCTGCCTGATTTCGACTTCTCTGGCGCATGCGGATGTCTCCTTTGGGAGTAGCGCGCGCCTTCTGGGCATGGGTGGAGCCGGTATTGCTGTGGTGGATCGAGCCGATCACAACACCGGTTTGAACCCCGCGGCCCTCGCGCTCAACAACCGTCGATCGCAGATATTCTTTCCAAACGTCGGCCTTCATGCCAGTGGAATCCCGATCAAAGAGGCGTACAAGCACCTCATTCAGAACCCCGGCGCGAATGATGCAGTCGATCTGGCGCGGGATTTCGGCGGACAGAACTCCGAGTTCAGTGCCGCTCTGGGATTTGGCGCGCGTGTTGGTCATATGGATGCGATGACTACTGGGATTGGGTTGGTGCGAATCATCCCCAATGCAGACCTCAAAAACTGGTCCAAGACGGGCAATGGGGACCTAACGAAGCTCAACGGAAACGAAAAAGCAGACGTCTACGGCGCGGCAATCTACTCGTTGCCGATAATTGGTGCGGCAGAGCGAATCTCCCCGAAGGGCAGCCCCATTCGAGTGGAGGCGGGTACCCGTATTAAGCTCTCGCGATCCGTCTATACCCACTACCTCGTCTCCTCTTCTAACATCATGAACAACACAGTCGCAACTCCCGCTTCGGAACTTGGCAGCGGTACAACCATCACGAAAGATGGCATCGGGGTGGATTTTGGATTGCTCGCACACCCGACTTCGCACCAGGGATTTTCGGTAGCGCTCTTAGTAAATAACCTTTTAGACCCCGGCTTCCGTATAGCAGGTACGGATGTAAATGGAAATCCAGCCAAGTTCGATTTGCAGCCGAGGAGTATCACGGTCGGGAGCGCTCTGGAGGCAGGTAAATTCCTCTTTGTGGCGGATGCGGTCGATATCACTCGAGCCTATGGAAACGTGCAGGGTAGGCTCGGCATGGAACTGACCACCCGAAAGGTCTCTTACAGGCTCGGATATTCCAGCGCACGGGGATTTACCGCCGGAATTGGGTGGCGATTTGTGCAGGTTGCATTCGGCGCTCGGGCCCCGCTGGAGATCATCAAGACGCTTCGTTTCTGACATATCACGCGCGGCAGGGTATCATTGCCTCGTACAAACGCAATACTTATCAACGTTAAATGGACGCAGGAGAACCCTTTTGAAGAAGACTTTAACCGCAGGATTGCTGGCTTCAGCAGCCCTGATTAGCATTGTCGGATGCGGTGGCGGAAAGAAAATCGTCGCTCATGTTGGATCAGAAACCATTCTGGAGGACGAGTTTTACAGTCGAGTTCAGCAGGTCAACGTGGCGAATCTGTCTTCGTCGTACCAGGCACACGGCCCAGTTAAAGCTGGCGAATTTGCTCTCTCTACACTGATTTATGAGAAGATCATTCTTCTGTATGCCAAAGAGAAGAACGCGATTCCTACCGATGCGCAGGTTACCGCCTATCTGCCATTCGCCAAGAAGTACGCACAGGCTCCGCAATTCACCCTGATGATGGCCGATCCATTCCGCTCCGATGAGGATTTCCGGCGTGATGCTAAAATCGCGCTGATCCGCCGAAAGCTCTCCATGGATCCGCTGAAGATCACCGATGCCGACCTGAAGAAGTGGTATGACGCAAACAAGGCCGCGCTCACCTCGCAGGACGAGTACCACCTTCGCGTGATCGACGTTCTCTCCATGGATAAAGCCAAAAAGGCGCTGGAAGCCATCGGCAAACTCCCATTTGAGACGGTGGCGCTAACCCAATCTGAAGAGTTGAGCTCCAAAGCTAAGGGCGGCGATATCGGAACCATTCCGCAGCCGAACGTTCCGGTGAAGATTCTTGAAGCCGTGAAAGACCTGAAGCCGGGCGAATATTCCAAGACCATTATCACGCTTTCGGCATCAGAAGTCACGGGTCAAGCTGCGCAGCTTAATGCTACTGCTCCTCACTATGTGCTGGTTCAGCTTGTGGAGAAAAAGCCGGGTGTACTGCCTCCATTCGAGGAAGTGCGTCCACTTGCCGAAATCCAGGTTCTTGGCATGAAGGATCAGACGGCGTTTCAGAAAATCGCGCAGGATATTGAGACCTTCAAGGACAAGCAGCTCCCCAACATCACCGTACAGTTGAAGGGCTATGAGCACATCATGGACAAGAAGCCGGCGCCCGCACAGGGTTCTGCTCCAACAGGTGCAGCGGCTCCGCCCCAATCCGGCAATCCCTGACGCCCGATGACCAACCTTTGATCACCATTGTAGGACTTGGCCCGGCTGTTGCCGGGGGAATGTCTATGGCCGCGCGCGATGCACTGCGCGCGGCCAAATGGTTGTATTTGCGTACTCGTATCCATCCCGCGGCGACTGAACTTGCCGCGGACGGCATTCGATTCGAGACATTTGACACCTTCTACGAGTCCTCACAGTCCTTCGAACAGGTCTACGCGAAGATCGTCGACCGAATCATGGAGATGTCTGAGCGCTACGAGATCACGTACGCCGTGCCCGGTCATCCGCTGGTGGCGGAGGAGTCGGTTCGGCTGCTGCTGATTGGGGCGAAACGCAGCGGAATTGAGACGCGGATCATCGGGTCGTCCAGCTTTATCGAACCAACTTTGTCCGCGCTCGGATGGTCCATCACAGACGGCCTGGTCATGCTCGACGCACTCACGCTTCAACCCCGACAGCTCAACCCCGATCAGGCGCAGCTAATCTATCAGGTCTACGACCAGTCGACCGCATCCGCCGTCAAGCTGCAGTTGATGCAGCGCTATCCGGACGACTGGGTCTGCAAACTCGTCACGTCGGCGGGCGATCCTGATCTCGAGCGGGTGGAAGAGGTTGAGCTGCATCGGCTGGATCGGTTGCCGGTGAATCATCTGTCTTCCCTCTTTGTGCCACCGCTTCCGCGAGAGCTTCAACGCGGACGACTCGACGATCTGGTGGAAGTCATGGCTCGCCTGCGCGCACCCGATGGCTGTCCGTGGGACCTTGAGCAGGACCACAAAACCCTGAAGAAGTACATGATTGAAGAGACCTATGAGGCCATTGAGGCGATAGACGCCAATGATCCCGATGCGCTCTGCGAGGAGCTTGGGGACGTGCTGCTGCAGGTAGTATTCCACGCACAGCTTGAGACGGAGCTCGGAGTATTTGACATCCAGGACGTGATCCGTAAGATTGTGGACAAGCTCATTCGCCGACATCCGCATGTCTTTGGCGACCTGAGTGTGGAAGATTCGGCGGAGGTCTTGCGCAACTGGGAGCAGATCAAGAAGTCGGAGAAGGCCGAGGGCTGGCGCGAAAGTGCGCTGGACGGCGTGCCCGTAGGTCTGCCCGCCCTGATGCGCGCCCTGGAGATCAGCAAGCGCGCCGTGAAGGTAGGGTTTGAGTGGGAGAAGTTTGAAGACGTGCTCGCCAAGCTGGATGAAGAGGTCGCCGAACTCCGCGGAGCCATCGCCACTGCCGACGCCAGAGAAGTGAAGTCAGAGGTCGGCGATCTGCTCTTTACCATCGTGAACGTCGCCCGCTGGCAAAAGATCGATCCTGAAGTAGCCCTCCGCGAAATGGTCGACCGGTTTGGGAGGCGTTTTCGGTTTATTGAGAAGCGCGCGAAAGAGACTGGTCGGGCGGTGTCAGAGCTGTCGCTGGCCGAGATGGATAAGTTCTGGGATGAGGCAAAGAGGTCGGAGTGAAGTTTTTCTTCAATGCTATTGCTCAATAGCGTCTACTTGTGATATTATAGTAAAGTATCAACGTCGAAGTGAAATTGAAAATTATACTCGTCTATACTACACGTTAACACCACTCATCTTTTCACTAGCATTTAAGCGTAGAATAATCCCTATCTGGCAAAAGTGTATTCATTGCATTTACTTTTTTTGGCATTTCAAAATGGTTACGAAGACTAAATCAATCCACTCGTCATAGTTTAATGCTCATCTTTGCGTTGGGCGGGTTACCGAATTAAAAGGCCCCGTACTTTGAGATTCATGCAATCTCAGGGTAGGATTTCGCCTGCCGGATTGCCAACCCCGGATTGTCAGTTGGTATTCAACTCATTCAATGCATGTTAGGCAACTTCATAGCCGTAGAATGAGATTCAAAAAACATAGAGGAACAATATGATGAACAAGCTAAATGATCTTGTACTGAAGCAGCATGCTTCGTACACCAACGGACTTGGGGCTGTACACAGTTGGACTGCCCATGACATAGTCACGTATTCAATTGTAGCGGAGGGAGCTGGTCCTACCGATGACAAAGCTGAGTCGCAACTGAGAGTGAAACTCTTGAATATCGGTTACGACGACCTGTATGTCACAAAACTGTTTCGTACCGCTGTACGGATTGGTCAAGTGTAAGAGTCCCCGTCGGATGCGATGAAGTTTGATGTTGATGTTACATCCATCCCGACCTGTGAACGATTAGGGTAGCCTTCTGGCATATCAGAAGGCTACTCTATTCATAGTCGGATTCGGGATATGCAATACTGACCTCAAGTTGCACGGATTGTTTCAAAATACTTAGCGGATTTGACAACCCACTTGCAACCTGTACGTGGCTGGTAATGTCAAGGTCCGCCTGTGGAGGCAAATAATGGTAGAAATTGACGATTGGGAAGTTGACGATACAGAAGAAAATGAAGAAGATGAGCCGGATGTAATTACTTATCAAATAAATTACTATCCTGCAGATTTGACCCTCAAAGGGTATCTGGACAAAGATAAATCTGGTCAGTTGGTCATACCACCTTTTCAGAGATCATATGTATGGGATCAGGTAAAGGCAAGCAAACTCATCGAATCATTTCTACTGGGGCTTCCTGTGCCAAATGTATTTCTGTATAAAGTGAGAAATTCTAATAAGCTCCAAGTCATTGACGGACAACAACGCATTGTGACTGCTATTCGTTATTTCAAGAATGAGTTTGGCGAAAATATTTTTCGTTTGAAGAACGTCAACAAAAGATGGGAAGGGAAAACGTATGACCAACTCGCAGAGTCAGATAAATTTCAGCTTGACGATACAGTCTTGCGTGCTACAGTAATTCAACAATTGGATCCCGACGACGATTCTAGTATGTTCCATATTTTTGAACGACTTAATACAGGTGGAATGAACCTCAACGGTATGGAAATCCGCAAATGCGTATACAGTGGCCCGTATTTTGAATTATTGGAAGAGTTAAATTCAAATACTGACTGGAGAAGGCTAATTGGGCAACCGAAAATTGATAAAAGGTTAAGAGATACAGAGTTACTTCTACGAGTACTGGCACTGTCAAGTCGCTGGGAGGGCTATAAAAAGCCCATGAAACGTTTCCTAAACGACTATTTCATTGCTGCAAGAAAACGAGATTTCGTGCAGCAAGAGGATTTCATCCAAACAAGTAGACAAGCATTTATTGAGACTTGTTCGTTTGTATCTAGCCGACTTAAAGAGAAACCTTTCCATTTGCGTGGACGACTAAATTATGCTGCGTTGGATTCAATTATGGTGGCATCTTATCTTGCGCTAAATAACCACGTAGAGAATTTGTCTGAGCGGTATGAATTGTTACTAAGTGACAAGGAATATGTGACCTGGTGTACCAGTGATACTAGCGATGAAAGGGTCCTTTTAAGTCGCATAGCTCGAGCAATAAAGACCCTTGCGGGTTAAGTCCTATGGAAAGAACCTTGTTGCGCACGGTTTCTGCCGTCGATGATTGCGAAAGGCACTTAAAGGAGACTAACTCAGCAGGCACGGAAATTGAATCGTATCTCACGCAGTATTTACTTGTCGTTCTTTGTGCCGACGTTCAAGAGGAACTTTATAGGATATGTGAGGAACGGGCCAAATTGGCAAACGATGAAGCGATGTTTACTTTCATCTCCGCGTCTTCTCGCAAAGTCCTGAGAAGCGTTCTAAAACATGAGATTGCTGGATTTGTCGGCATGTTTGGCCAAAATGAGAAACTCACGTTTAACAAAATTATTGATGACGAAACCGTGACTAAATATAACAATGCCGTCAGCAATCGACACGACGTTGCTCACAAGACCGGGACGCAGGTGTCGTTTTCCGAATTAAAGGAGGCACTTGTTGCGGCGCAAGATATATTGCAAGCAGTTGAGCTCGCCCTAGCAAAAGATCCAACTTAGGGCCCGTAGATCCATGTAAGAGGGTCAATACCTTCGGCAAGCAGATTCTATGAGGTTAATATTTACCGGAAATGCCAGATAGGTGGATTCCGGAATAAACTACCAGTTTTTCAATTTCTCGTAGGAACTGGTAGTTCGTTGGCAGATACGTGTGATTGAATGTCATGTCCCAGCCTCCGCGACCCGGAACGCCTGTTCCATTCTCTCAATCTCTTCCGAGGCAATTCGCAAAGTCTTCGCCAATGGCCGCCACTCCCTCACGACGGCTACAACCTCTGCGATGATTGCCCGTGCCCGAGGTTCTTCCACGCGAAAGAACCCGGCGACGTCCCGCGCCAGGCTTAAGTCCTGAGCATTGTCTATATCTGAAATATTGAGCTTCAACCCGTCCGAGTATGGATCTGGGTTCATGTCATATGCAGGCGAGAGGACCCAACCATTCGGTTCAAGAAGAAAGCCGTGATTTCGCAGGTGATCGTCCGCATTGGAGACGCAGATGTTGAACACAATACGACGCCAGAGTTGCTCAAGGTCCCTTTCGGGATGTGCTCCCTGCCGGATGAGGAATTCAGCCAACTCCAGGTAACTTGCACCCGTCGAAGCGTCATCGCCGTCCGTTCGACCCGTAACCGTCATCGCCGATGCAAAGTGGATTCGCCCGCCACTGGCTGATCGGTCAAATCGCTTCGTCAGGAAGGTATGTCGCTTCGTGTTAAACGTTCGCGCCTGTGCTTCTGAGACAGTAATTCCCGCGCGCTCGGCAAGTTGGTGAATTAAGAGCTCCCATAGGCCGCCGTCAATGGTGTCTCCTCGACTTGGGAATTTCGCAATCCAGAGGTGACCATCTGGGTCGACCACTCCGGCCTTCGGACGGGCGCCGCCCAGTGACCCTCCCGGTGCTATCAGCATCCGCAGCCACTTTCGATAATCGGGTACCTGTTCAGATCCCTGCCGCTCAATTTCGAGGCTGGCGTGTTCTAATTCCCGTAACGACGTCCATGGCGGGGATGCAAATTCGCGATTGTCGTCGAGGAATGGGCCATCTGGATCCGTTCGAAATCGGAGAGCGCCCATCCGATGCTCATCGAATACGCCCAGAAGGTAGTCCGATTCCCGAAGACTTCGCCTCGGCTGACCCCCGTCTCTCGCCAACTGTGCTTCGCGCCGGTCCATGAGCATGCGGCCCCATCGATCAGGAGCCGAGTCGAGAAACGCTCCGAAATTGGACCTGCCAGCGGAAGGATACTGCGGACCCGAAAATAGGCGCAGCTCGGGATCAAGGTCCTTCACGCCACCGTTTTTCACCCACTCCGGATCGTACTCGAAGGAAAAGACCTCCTTTCCGCGCAGGGGGGAGGCAGTTAGATTCCCGAGCAGAACTGGTGGACCCGTCGGAGCCCAGTCTGCCCAAACCTCAATTATCCGTTGGCTCTGGGTGGTCATGGCGTCTCCTTAACAACCGGTTTCACCCGACGTGGCGCGCGGCGCTTGACGGTGATATCGAGATCCTGAAGCTTGCGACCGAGCATATCGTCTAGGGCCAGCTTCTCAAGGTCGGCTTCTAATCCTAGACAGAAAAGAACGGTTGCATAAGCCCCGAAAGAGACGGTAGATTCTCCACGCTCAATGGCGCGAAGGGTTGGCCGAGTGATGCCCGCCCGCTCGGCGAGTTGCGAAGCAGAAATCTTCCGACGCAGACGTGCAAGACGCAGATTCTCCCCAACGGCGGTTAATCGACGCTGCATAGACGGCAATGGTTTGTAACTTGTTCTCGCCATAATGGAAAATATAATACTCAATATTATATCAAATTGCAAATTATATTTTCCTTTATATATTCAAGATGATGAATCGCTCTCGACTAACCCAACGCCAGCCATTGACTCCATCGACCAAAAACCTGCATAATGTGAGTCCGTTCTATAGAAATTGTATGTCGCCCGCGGCCTTTGCGCCTTCGGGGAAACCTAACCAGGAAGCAGAGGAAAACCGAAGTTGAGAATTCGAGCACGAGAGATTCGAAAGAATCGCAAACGAGAAGAAGAGCAGTTGAAGGTTCGGATCAAGTCGCTCCAGGCAGCCAAGGCCAACCCGGCTGGCAAGAAGACCGCCAAGCGAGCTACTGCTTAAGTTACTCGTTACCTAAACAAGATTGAAGCGCTCCCGAAATTCGGGGGCGTTTTTGCATTAGGTGCCGAGCAACGCCTTATTGGCTCGACGCGCTCTCGTCGATGCGCCTGCCGCTGCGTGGACATGCTCAGAGATCATCCTTTGCTGCGACTTTGTGAGGCTATCCCACACGGCCTTCGCATGCTGATTTGTCGCGATCAGCGCGACCAACTCCTCCGGCATCAACTCCTCGGCGAGTCGTATGACCAATTCAACCTGATCACCAGTATCAACCCCTGCCTTCTTGCATAGTGGTTCAGACAACTCAATGAACCAGCGGTTTTCATCCCATTTCTTGATCGACCGTTGACCAATTGCTACTCCGTTGATCGAGCATTCCACTGTCGTTGTGCCTGCAAGATTCCAGCCCATTAACAGTTCGGCTGGAATCACCATGAATCGGGGCAGATTAGGTGCCTTGCGCTCAATCATTGCGCTCAACTCAATTTTGTCTGCGTTCAAAGTTACCTCTTCAGATTTTGGGATCGTATTTCCTGATTACATTTTGCCATGAATTTATGTGATGCAATTGGGGCGTGTTGATACGATGAACAATAATGTCTGCCTCTCTTGAATTGAAAGCAAATCCACTTGCGCATATTAAAGGGTATAATTGATACTGGTTACAAAAGCAATGTGCGCGGTAAGCGGACACTACAATCGTTACCAAAACCTTTGTTCAGACCGATTCTGATCTCGCCAGATCTCGTACCCACAGAAGGCGCGCAGGAGCTTCAACAGGCTGGTGGGTTTACGCCTGTTGCCACGCGCGATAGGTACGAAGGGCACAGGTCTGTACCGTGCTTCACAAAATGAGTTCCAAAAATAAGCTAACCATTGGCTTTGTGCTGGCTTTCGTCTTCCTTTGCATAAACTCCATTATCTCCCTTTATAGTATTCGTCAGGTCATCACCAATAACGGGCTTGTTTCGCACACGCACGCCGCCCTCTCGGAACTGCAGGACGTTCTATCGAACGTAAAGGACGTCGAAACGGGTCAACGTGGGTATGCAATTACGGGTCAAAAAACTTTTCTGGAACCATACAAGGCAGCCTATTCACGCATTGAAGACGGACTTCAGCGCCTGGAACACTTAATTGTCGAACCAAATATCCGGGCACAACTTCCCTCGCTTGAACAGGACATTCGCAAAAAGATTGGGACAAGTAGAGGCATCATCCAAGCGAGAAATGAAAAAGGGCTGGCTGAAGCCAGCAGGCTCATTGGCACTGGCACCGGCAAGCGCGAGATGGATGTCGTTCGAGATGAAGTTGCCATGATGGTAAGTGAAGAAACCACTCTTCTCCAGATTCGCACGAATGATGCTGTTGCCAGCACGCGCGGCGCGCTCATAACCCTTTCACTTATTTCTATTGTCAGCCTCATTATGCTCATTCTTCTTTTCGCGTTTATTCGAAGAGATTCGGCGCAGCGGGATCGTATTGCCGCCGATCTCAAGGCGATTGAGGCGTTCTCTGAGGATATTGTCGATACAGTGCGAGAGCCATTGCTGATGCTTGACACCTCTTTGCGCGTGAATTCGGCAAACAGGGCATTTTACCAGACCTTTAAGGTTACTCGGGCAGAGACCGAAAACCATCTGATTTATGAATTGGGCAATGGCCAATGGGATATCCCGGCATTGCGAATTCTTCTGGAAGACATCGTTCCAAAGAACTCCGTGTTCAGTGACTTTGAATTGGAGCACTCTTTTCCGGAAATCGGCCGTCGCGTAATGCTGTTGAATGCACGGCAGATGAAAGCCGGGGATCACGGCGAACTACTTGTTCTCGCGATGGAAGACGTTACGGAGCGACGTCGATCTGAGGCGGACCTCAAGGCGATTGAGGCTTACTCACAGAATATTGTAGACACAGTACGAGAACCGTTGTTGATTCTCGATACGAACCTACGAGTTCGTTCAGGGAATAGGGCCTTCTATCAGACCTTCCACGTCTCAATGGAAGAGACAGAAAACCAGTTGATCTACGAACTGGGGAACGGCCAATGGGATATCCCCGACCTGAGAAGATTGCTGGAAGATGTTGTCCCCAAAAGCTCCGTATTTAACGATTTTGAGTTGGTTCACACGTTCCCGTCCATTGGTCGACGTGTTATGCTCCTCAATGCACGAAAATTGAAAGCAGGCAACCACGGCGAATTACTGGTGCTCGCGATGGAAGATG
>JBDUAM010000200.1:0-4518 GCA_040004655.1 Chthonomonadales bacterium
GATAAGACCTACACAGTTGCCGCCGAGAAGTATGCTGGCTTCCTTGTGCGCCAGATGAACCGCCGCCCAAAGGACGACGCCGCCGGGAGACTCTACGATGCGCTCCGCGCGGAGCGGATTTCTCCCAACTTGCCGGAGGTGAAGGCGATCAACATCGCGGCGCTGGAAGAAGCCGTTATACTCGCCGATGCAAACGGTCGGATCGACGCTGGGAACGGGTCAGGCAAAGACTATTTTACGCGAGGAAGATCCTTCTATAATAAGAGCGAATGGGACGCCGCCATAGCGGATCTCCTTAAAGCGAGAGTCCTCGACGTCGGAAACAGGGCTGTATTGGACCTGCTAGGTAAAGCAGCGAACAACCGTGGCGTTGCCTACTACAAGGCCGGAAAGTATGACGTTGCACTAAAGGACTTCGAACTGGCAGTCCAACTCCGTCCCGATGATCCCATCGCAGCAAAGAACGTTGAGTTGACGAAGGCCGCTATGGCCAACGCTCTGGACAAGTCCAAAGAGGACGCCGAGTTCGAGTCGCTGCATAATCGTGCTCTGTACAAAAAGAACCTCACTGCCGAAGAGTACTTCCGGCTCGGTCAGATATATGAAAAACGGGGAGAGTGGGACAGCGCAGGGTTCCGGTACGACGACGCTTCCAAGCGCGATAAGAAAAACCCGCTCTATCTCACCAAAGTCGGCCAGATGCGAATAAAGAATCCAGACTATATTAGCATTGCATTTGAACCGCTTTTGGGTGCGCTGAAGATAGATCCGCATAATCGGGATGCCAACTTCTACATGGGCTATCTCTCCGTCCGAAAGGAAGATTGGGATAAGGCGATATTGTACTCCTCGGCGGCCATTGAGACCGACCCCAAAATGCAGAACGCCTACTTCAATCGTGCCTACTCTTATCGCCGGAAGAAGGACTTCGATAGGGCAATCGCGGACTACGAAACCATCCAGCAATTGGAACCGGGCAACAAAGAGGCCAAGGATAAGTTAGCCGAAACCCGGAAGGAAAAAAACGGATAGAAACAAAAACCGGGACCTCGCTAACTCATGTGCTGGCGCGGCACATTATTCTCATTGGATTAGTGTATGGAATAGAAATGGTGAATAAAAATAGTGATAGCATCCCAATGCCGTTTTCTGTCGTCGTAATTGACCGACTTGACATGGCGACGGTACATCTGATTAGCTGCGTAGCTGACGCCCTTTTGCCTGAGTTGCCTAGCTTATGCTTGCATTCAAGAAACTACCCAGGATCATTTTGATTTATTCATCGATTTAACCCATGCTGCAACCGTCGCCTTCGAAAGGTCCAATTAAATGAACAAGTACTTGCATACCGCAATTTCCTTGAGTCTGTTCACGAGCCTAACTTTTTAACCTCCCGCATTCGGCTGTGGAGCCCGAGGGACAGCCGACTATGGAGAACGTGCTGCTCACTTCTGACCTCACCTAAACACTTAATCTAACAATCCCCTGACCAGAAGGTCAGGGGATTGTTAGATGACTTTGCTTTCCAGTCCCGTAAAGTTCCGGGTCGTAGCTTATTTCTTGCGACGGCGAAGTCCTCGTACCGCAAATAGGCCGCTGACGCCCAGGCCGGTGAGGAGAGCAAGAGAGCCGGGTTCGGGAGTCGCGGAGGATATCCTTGGAGTCAGAGCAATCTGGGTGACTTGAGTCCTCCATTCGCCTCCGGAAAACCTGGTGGGTGTCCCGGCAAACTCCTGAGCCGTCCAGAACGAGTAGGGGTCGTTCGGGTCTACGTTTGTCGCGCTAAAGTCGCCCCACCGCTCGCCATCTCCTCCAAAAAGGTGGTAGTTGGCTTGTCCCAGGCCACCACCCGTGGCGCCGGTGCCTGTGCCGGCCAGGAATGGGGTGTCACAGATAATCGAGGAGCCATCGAAATTGCACACGTCAGCGTAGGAACTGAGGAAGCCATCCGCGACGGAGCCTGAACGTGTGAATCCAACCACAATGTCTCCGAACTGGTTCACGGCGATCGAGGGCATGATGTAGTCGTAGAGGTTGCTAAACAGTGTGCTCTCGGTGACCACGGCGTTGGACGCCTCGTTCAGGACTGTCAAGCGGAGGGCATTGTGCGTTGCACTGCCTGAAGTGGCCGCGACACCCGCCGCGTTGACCGAGATTCCATGTACAAGGAAGATGTTACCACCAACCTGGTAGGCCGACGCGGTGCCTCCGATTCGGTCGTCGAGACCGTCAATCTGTCTGGTTCCGTCTGGCTGGCGCGCCAGACCGGTATAACTGGTAGCAGCGACATTGACGATGTTCGTCGCGCTGAGACTGGCCCCCGCCCCGATGACACCGTTGATGTTGGTTCGATTCAATTGGCTAAAATTGCTGTTATTCACCGCGACCAACGCGGTATGCCCAATGGAGGGATCGATGCTGGTCACCCCCTGAATGGTGAACCCAAGCGATGCGCTCGGGTTGTTGAAGGTGGTCTTGTTAGCCACAGACGGAGTTACCGCGAGCAGGTCGGCCTTCGGGATCGTGGTGACCGAGATGCCTGAGAAACTCCCAACCGAACTGGTGAAGTTATTGGTAGAGATCGTTACGCCGTCGGCGTTTACGCCCAGGACAGGGTAGTCGGCAAACTGAGCGCTGCCCACATAGCTCGTGGCATTGAAGCCGTCGAGCGGATTGGATGTCTTCGATACAGCTACGAGAACCAGATTGCCAGTGGACGAAAGGGTGATCTCGGCAGCGAACCATCGTTGGCTCAGCTTGTCAAAAATAATCCGGGTGTCGCTCACACCCGTGTTGGTGATGGCAGCGCTGATTCCGGAGTTGTTCCAGAAGGTCACATCGGTGACTCGTGAGCCTACGATCGCTCCGGTGGACTTGTCATGAACGGCGTAGGCGCCGTTGGTGAACTCGACATAATGGTTCAGCCCGACCGCCCCGTTGGTGTCGGGTGGGGCAAGGCCAGGCTGCGTGGGATCACTCAGCGAATTGCCCGTAAAACTGATACCTATGGAGTGCCCGAGCAACTGTGCCTGAACGGTGGCCGACGAGAAGGCACAGATGACGATCCACGCCGTAACCATTGAAAGGGTTCGTCTAATCATGAGATCTTTAACTCCAGTACGTGTGAAGACACGAATTTCTGATGTGTCGTTTGTAGCGAAAGTGGTGAACGTCCAGAAAATACTTTAGCACATTATAAACACAATTGCTCGTCTCCCGCCAACGGTCCGGAAATCAGGCCTTCCCATACAAAAAACCCACCCAATACAAGGAGGCCATGATTCAGTTGACCGCGACCTGCAAGGAGAAGGGCGTTTAAATTCAAAAACGGACGCCCCGTAAACGGTAATGTAGATGGGAAGTCTGTTTCCACTGGATCAGGGGACAGTAGCGAGAGCACATCTGAACGCTGATCAACGTTGAGCGAGCATCTCTGTGCCGTCTCCTGTTATCGCGGATACAAGATTCGCGGTGGCGATTGCACGTCCGATCAGCGGTGTGCATGTCAGGATCGAGCCAAGCTTGCTTATGCTATAATTGCGCTCAAGACTCCATTATGCTTTAGCGTAACTTTACTGTCAACTCATCTGACAACACAACCGATGCGACGTGCATCGCCTAGATTTGAAAGGATCACACAAATGAACAAATACATGATCGGCGCGATCGCCTTGAGCCTTCTCGCAGGAACGTCCTCCTATCTCCCGAAATCGGCAGCACAGACCGAAAAGGCAAAACCGAAAGAGACGCCTGCCCAGATATGTTTTGCAAAGCTGAAGAAGCTTTCCGGAGACTGGACACACAAGGAAGATAAGTCCGGCAAGGAACCGGTCACACTGCGATACAGAGTGATCTCTGGTGGCACCGCCGTCGAAGAGGAGATGCTGCCGGGTTCGCCGGGATCAATGACCTCCATCTACCACCTCGACAACGGTAACCTGGTGATGACCCACTACTGCAGTATGGGAAATCAACCCCATTTGAAACTGTTGGCGACCAGCACGGCCAACAGATTGGAATTCGATTGCACCGGCGGCGGTGGCAACATGAAGTCTGAAAATGAGATGCATATTCACCACCTCGTTACCACAATTATATCGGACAACCATTTCACGCAAGAGTGGTCCGCAAACAAAGACGGCAAGTCGGCTGGCGCAACCGAAAAGTTCGAGTCGTATCGCAAGACGTCGAAGTAAGTCGGACTTAGTATTAAATGAGACTTCTCCAAATGGCCGTTTTAGCCTCGAAGTGTTGGGTCCGGATTTAGAGACCGGATATTACCTCGCCGTGTTTCGGTGTATAGATGGTTCGTGTGGCGTTAGCCAATACGGCCTGTGGTTTGGGCCATATGCTTCGCAATCGTCCGAGAAGATCTTGATCTACTGGACCTTACCGGACAATGTTTCCGGATTCTTCGTTAGATCTTGCTATTATGGTCTTTTACGATGGTAAGGGTCGGCGGAGCCAGCCGATCGTTTGGCGGATTGTCAAGTATTTCGCTGGGCGGCCCCTGACACA
>JBDUAM010000445.1:0-4504 GCA_040004655.1 Chthonomonadales bacterium
TTTTCCAATATCTCACGCACGGACACGAGCAGGTGGGCGGTCGATGGGGAAACGCGCGTCTCACAGAGAGGATGCGCCCTCAGAGCGTCCAAACGTATTACAACACGTTAAAAACGTTCTTCCGGTGGATGATTGAAGAGGGTGCCGCTTCATCTAACCCTATGGAGCGAATTCCCACGCCGATTGCCCGGGTCGACCAGGTTAACCCGTTTTCTGCAGAGGAAATCCGTCGCATACAGGAAGCGTGCAAAACTACCCGCTACGCCGCGCGCGACCGGGCGATTATCGACATGTTCCTTGATACCGGGGCTCGAGAATCAGAGCTGCTCTTCATCGAGATCGGCGACGTGGACATGACCGAGTGCAAAGTGATGGTGACCGGAAAGGGGAACAAGCGGAGGCAACTCTACTTCGGGCGCCACACAAAAGCCTCTCTATGGCGATATCTCCGCGGGGAGATCCGCCAGGGTAACGATGATCGGCTCTTCCGAGGCGAGAAGGGCGATCTGACCCGATCTGGGCTATACAGGATCATCAAGCGACTTGAAGATGTCGCGCACGTCTCGCCGATGCATCCGCACAGGTTCAGGCACACATTTGCCGTGACCTTCTTGCGATCTGGCGGCAACGTCTACGCGCTTAAGGACCTGCTTGGGCATACGGATTTCAAAATGACCCAGCGGTATGTAGCACTCGCTCAGAGCGACATGGCCGCCCAGCACAGAAAGCACAGCCCGGTTGAATTCATGAGGAAGTCAAAATAAGGCGCTGCGATCATTTGTGATTTATACTGGAAGAACATGAAGATTTTCCAATCGGAAAAGTGATGAAACGCCAAGCCTGAGACGACTGGTGGTGGATATTGAGTCGGACCACCACTTAACAATATCGATCAAAACTCTCAGTCGATGGTTCGATTCGAATATGGAGACAATGTGAACAAGCTCTTTTATGGCGATAACCTCGAGGTCATGCGTAAATACATACCAACCGAATCTGTTGACCTCTGTTATATCGACCCTCCCTTCAACAGTAAGCGGAATTACAATCAAATCTATAATAATTTGGGTGGCGAAGATAGGGCCCAAGCGCAAGCTTTTGTTGACACATGGGTATGGGACGAACAGGCCGATCTAGGCTTCACCGAAATCCTTAGCAACGACGTTGGAAGATTCAATTCGCAAACAATTGACCTAATTAAGGGCATAGCTCCAGTGCTAAAAAAGGGCAGTTTGTTGGCGTATTTGGTAAGCATGGCGATCCGCATTACGGAGGTGAAACGCGTTCTCAAGCAAAGTGGTACGTTTTACCTTCACTGTGACCCAACCGCTTCTCATTACCTGAAGATACTGTTGGATGCAGTATTCGTCTCTGGCGGGGGAGATTATAAGAACGAAGTTATATGGAAACGAACACATTCGCACGGCGGGGCGAAACGCTTTGGCCCAGTACATGACATTATTTTCTATTACACGAAATCGTCGTCGTTTACGTGGAACCCACAATACACCGCTTATTCAGAAAATTACGAAGAATCGTTCTTTAAACATTATGACCCTGATGGCCGTAGGTACAGGCTTACAATTCTAACGGGATCTGGCACGAGGAATGGAAGTTCAGGTAAACCTTGGCAGGGATACGACCCAACGAATTCTGGCAGACATTGGGCGATACCTGGTTATGTTCGTGACTTGATTGGCCAAACGGACAATGTTCAAACTGCGCTTGATAGGTTGGCTGAAATCGGGCGTGTAATTTGGCCTAAGGATGGCAACGTACCCTCATTCAAGCAATATATTGACGACATGGAAGGTGTATCCTTACAAGACGTGTTCACTGACATACCTCCGATTTCTGCTGCCGCAGCCGAACGCCTAGGTTATCCTACCCAAAAGCCAGAGGCCCTGCTTGAACGGCTAATCTCCGCATCGTCTAACGAAGGTGACACCGTGTTAGACGTATACTGTGGCTGCGGAACAACAGTCGCGGTTGCTCAACGCCTAAACAGAAATTGGATTGGCGTAGACATCACCTACCAAAGTATTTCATTAGTTCTGCGAAGGTTAGAAGACCAATATGGTAAGGCAGTAGTTGATAACGTCGTACTAGATGGCGTACCGCGTGACATGGATTCAGCGAGTGCGTTGGCTTTAAAAAGGGATGACCGAGTCCGAAAGGAATTTGAGAAATGGGCCGTCCTCACGTATACGAACAATAGGGCAATCATCAATGACAAGAAGGGTGGCGACGGAGGCATCGATGGTATCGCTTATTTCATGACAGCAAAAGCAGATAATGCAAAGATCGTTTTTCAAGTGAAATCTGGTAACGTGGGTCGCGGTGACATTTCGAAATTTAACAACGACCGTGTACGCGAAGGTGCTGAATTAGGGTTCTTCATAACGCTCAACGCACCAACTGCAGGGATGAAGAGTGAAGCAAATGCTGCCGGCACTTATGATCATGAAATTATGGGTCGAACGTATCCTCGCATTCAAATAGTGACAATTGAAGAATTATTGGCTAACAAAAGACTTGATATTGCCATGAGCCGCGAAGTCTTGAAGAAAGCGAAGTCGGGGACTAATTCAGGTCAAACAAGTATGGAGCTTGCAGCCGAGTTCACCGAGTGACTCAAAGTCATAACGCGCCGGCCCAATGTATCGCCGAGTAGAAGGAGATTAACGACTTCTCTGCGTCAAAGAAGTCTTTATGAAATAGCCCGTGTAGCATCGAGCAAGAATTGAACCTCAACGAACTGAGAGGTAACAATCCCCAGAGCGTCTTTGATCTGAACATCGCCATAAAACTTTTTACTGTGACTGAGGCTCGCAGAGTCCGATGGATCCAACGTAACGGTCCACGTATTGGCGCTCACATTCACCTGGATGCCGTCGCCAATTGTTTTCTGAAGAAATCCGGGATCATTATCAAACCGCGATTCTTTGAGTGTGAACCAGATTTTGCATCCGGTTAAGTCCTGCTGAGGATTACTTGGGTGCCAACTCGCTTTGAAATCAATAAGGTTTGTGTCGCCACGAACTAATTCAAGAGCCATTATGATCATATCTCCTGAGTCCAAAATGATCAGCGGTACATTACTGCTGACAGGACCCTCACTCTGGTCGGCGCTTCCTGGGAGTGAAACACCGCCGCCAGGCAGCATTCCCTCGAATACATCGCTCATTAGGGCAGATTCGCGAACGTCGTAACAGTCCTGCTCACCGGAGTGGCCATGGTCGAGCTTGAATAGGTCGTAACCTGCGTGGCGATTAGCGTCGACCCATTCATCCCATTGCCAAACTTGGCCGCGGTGAATGTGGGAGATCCGGTTATAGTTCCGTCAAATGCCATGGTATATCCTTTCTAAAATCGAGTAATGCCAGCGATGTAGAACGCGCCAATGCCTGCCATGACATTCAAAGTTTTATCCCGTTCGCTCTTCATGCTTACACCTTCAACCTGAGCCTCCCGATCTCCACATGAACATCAGATATGAACCGGGTTTTGACAATATGATCCCCCGGGCACTCCCTATGACTGGTCTTTGGGTCTTCCCTATGGAATCGAATCGACGAGCTATCCAGATTCCCCAGGATGCACAGACTGGCGACGGCCGACACAGCATTCTGGTAGACCTTTAGTCCCGGCCCATCCGCGCAAGATTCCGTCATATATTCGCCGACCATCTCCACGCCCCAGGAGATGCCATTCCAGGAGGGACTGTGAACACCTGTCACCGTCAGAGGGGTGAATCCTATAATTCCCTCTGGAGCGATAAATAAGTGGGGCCCAGCAGACCATCCCTGCCCTTTGTAATAGTCAACAAGATTGTCGACCCGCTTGTCCCACGGGGTCGATGGCCACTGCGCGAGTGATGGTTCGGAAGTGTTATGAAGCACCACGAATTGTGGATGGAACCCGAGAGTCATGCCCTTGCAATAAAGAACGAACTCAGCCGGTGTCCATATTTTCTTTATAACGCCCTTCCAGTTGCCCATTATCTCCCTCTCGAATATGCCACGACAGACTTGTTGTAGGCGTCACGATTAGACTGGACTACCCATGCCACGAACGTCCCCGCTAAGAGCAAAGCGCAGATGACCATAGCAGATCGTTTGGCGTCTTTCAGCATCTAATCACCCCCTTCCACATGCCTGCGGATCACCCGCGCCTGACGACCGCGGTAATTGTTAGTTTAGGCCTCCGACCGTAGACGATAGTCACTGGTGCACGAACCGCATAAGTCACTGTCGCCGGAAATGACACATTCTGCACATTGGCAAATCGCAGATATGGCACAGAAATGCAAACAGCCCCGTTTCGAATAATCCCGGGGCGGTAACCGATCATGAAATGGCGCTCGTCGTGCCTGCGGTCTGAGCCCCGCCAGCGATGGTATTCGCAATTGCATATTGATGGACAACGCCGGTTATTCCATCATTTAGCCCCGCATGAGTTGCATTGTCGTAAATGAATAGGTTCAGGCTAACCAGGTTTCCAT
>JBDUAM010000038.1:0-15274 GCA_040004655.1 Chthonomonadales bacterium
CTCTGGTTGGGTCGACCGCCGGGGCGGTCCTCAATTCCCAGCATGGCTCAGACCGCGCCAACACACATGGCCGAGCCACCGGGCTAACCATCCATTTCCCGCAGCCCCGCCAACTTGAGTCGGAGTACGCAACCCTCGCCATCTCCCAACCGGGAGCCGCGCCAAACTGGGGCCTGTTCCTATCGTCGCAGACGCATTGAAAAGTATATAATTAAAATCCCCTCGGTCCGCCTTTATGGCGGTGTCGAGGGGATTTTTTGTAGTCGATTATGATTTACTCTGCGTCCGCCACTTAGTACTTTGACACTAAATGATCACCACGGAAAAAACCGATATGGATCATCCCACTCATCTGGGACATCCAGATAGAGCCCACTCAGCCAGCGACGTTCACCACCGTTGGTCGTTGGCTTTATAAAGTTGTCGAGAATCGGTGACGTTGAAGCGACCCCCATGTTTGCAAGTAGCCTGCTCAATAGGTACGAGAAGCGTCTGAATGTGCGCTTCTCGCCCATCTTGGTTGGGTCGAACTGCCAGGGCGCGAGCGGACATACTACGACGGACGAACCAGATGCTCGGGCCAGAACACCGTCGCTAACGATTTCTGGAGCGGTGGTAACGAGGGGAATCTTAGTCGCGGTTCGGTTATGCACGTCCGCTGAGGAGATTCCTTCCAGCCACGTGCCTGTCTTGCCGGATTCGAAGTAAGAGGCAACGTGCTCTGCAGGCGTTGCCTTGACCTTGTTGGGAAATAGCGCGTTTATTTCGGCTTCAGATAGCCCAACCACCATTACCTGCGTCCCGTCACCAATCTCTGATTTTATGCTTGGACCAGCTGATGGTGTGGTTCGGCCTGGTCCGACGATTATCACTTCGCGGCTCTTAGCAGATTGCCGTGTGGCGCGATTGACATCAAATCCAGCAGCCTTTAGCTGCGCCTCGCCACCGTAAAAACCGACGTATCTAGCCGAAATTAATGGTGTAGCTTTCCAACTCGACGCATACCGCAGGATGTTCTTTACGAGCAGCGCCGCGGCTGGCTCCTGCTCGGTTCGACCCGACACATCCATCTGACAGAAGATGACAATCCCGCTTCCCTGGCGATGGAGCAGCAGGGGAGAGTACTGCAGGCTGTACCCACCGTCGATGATGGGGAGGAAGTCGCCGCTGGCTGGCTTTTCAATCAACGCCGACGCCACGTTCCCCTGATTGCCGCATCGCCACACGTGTGGCACGTCCATTCCGCACCACTTCACCATCGGGCCGTACATCGGCTTGAGCGTGTATTGCAATCTGGACGGCAGAATGGTCGACTCGCCCTGCCAATCGCGCAGGGTTTCTGTGGTTAGACCGGCCAGCATAGGGTGATCCCCAACGCGCGGGAAAACCTGTCGCAGACCATACTCCGCAGTGCGGAAACCGAGCCTCTGTTCAAGAACTTCCGGCGTCTGCTCAAAGACGATGACTTTCAGACCCTGCCGAACCTTTCGGATATCCGGCGCCGCTCCACCGAGTGTAAGCGCGCCCTTGCCGATGATGAGCAGATCAATTCCCGCGAGGTCTGTTGTAGCGTCGACTGGCCTGACCTGAATTCCCAGCGTTGTCAGTACCTTTCCTGTCTCACCCTTCGGGTCGAACAGGCCAATTCGGGAATTAATTTTGTCGGCTTTGGCGGACGGAAGAATATCGATATCAAACGAATCTTCCTGCGTCTCACCTGTGCTGAACCGAACGGTAGCAGTCAATTTATGTCGACCCGGTGCAACGTTCGCTTGCAGCTTCACGTCGAGCGGGATCTGCAATTGTTGGCCGGTCTTAATGGTGGCGTGAACGTTGCTTTTCGCCTGTTCAAACAACCAACTGCATTCGCAATCAACCGTCACCCGGGAGTTGTTGATGATAATGAGTTGTTTCTCGACGGTATCAAGGGCGTGAAAGATGTGATCCTTACTCGTGAATTTGGACTTCTTTCCCCCGATGTAGGCGAGCAGGGGACCGTTATTGCGAATGACCGCCTTAGCCGCCTCGGAAGGGATCCAGTCTTTGCGCTCGTAGGACATGGTCATCGAGTCAAACGGCTGATCGATGTAGTCCGCGCTGTATCCCGGCTTCTGAATGTGATCCCAGTCGACCGCCAGCTTCTTCATGCTTCGGTCGACTCCGGGGCGCAAATTCCAATAAGCTTCATATTCCCACGGGCTGAATGCCGAGACGCCCCACGTTCGATATGCTCTCCAGTTATCCGTAATGTAACTCGCAAAAACAGGGCTGCGCTCATCAAACGCACCTGAGCCGATGGCCGTTGGGTAGTCCCATCGATGCCAACCCTCGCGAGTTTTGAACGCGTTGGCTTCCCAGCGAAGGTCCGCCTTCTCCCGCTCGCTGATCTTGTAGGCGGTGTCGCCATAAAACTGCGCGTTCCACTCGGCAATGCAGAGCTCCCACGGCACATTCGCGCTGCCCCATTCGCGCTTTCCCTTGTACCACCCTCGGTACATGGCCCAATCCCACGAGAATGGATTTCCATATTCGCAGAGAAAGAGTGGTTTGATCCCGACCGTCGCCCAATGCTCAAACCAGTCGGATAGCTCCTGAATCGGCGCGAAGTTCACGTAAAAGTTCTCGGTGTACATGGTGCCGAGATTACCGGAGGAGTGGTGGTAAACGATTCGACTCGGGTCTAAGCGACTGACGATCGCCTCGGCGAGCTGCGCCTTCTTCACGTTGTTCATGGACCAGGAATCCCGCTCCATCGGAAGCCCGTCGATCTTGTCTGGATTCTTCGCTTCGTCGTAACTGGTCGCGTTGTGGCTCATGGCGTAGGCGACCACCGAGGGATGATCCTGCGCGACCTTTGTGTAGAACGCGGCGTGACCGCCGTATCCGTTGGATTTATCTGCGTCCGGCGCCTGCCAGTCGTAGTTGGAAAAGTGGGGTTGAGAGAGCGCGACGAGCATACCGGTGTCATCAGCAGCCCGTAATATCTCGGCGAAACTGAGGTGAGACCCCGGCTCGCAGTCGTAATTGTGCGTGTAGACGAAGTTGATGCCAAAGCTTTTGAGCCGCTCCATACTCTCCTTCGCACCAGTATAGCTCGCCCATTCCGCTCCGACCTGAGCGTTGTCCAGCGGCAGTGCCGAGAGCCAAATCCGAGATCCATTCAGGTAGAAATCGCGACCGACAATGGTGAATTCCCGGAATCCGAATCGAGTGCCGTAGGAGACATCTACCGGTTTTCCAGACGAATCCAGGAGCGACATGGACGCAGTGTAGATGTTTTGCGGAGTATTGGTGTCCCAGAGTTTTGGCGACTCCCACTTTTGTTTGAACTTGAAGCGACCGTCGACGATTTCGGCAGTTGTGAATTTTTTGCTGGTGAATGTCTGAACGGGCTTGCCGTGATCCAGAATTTCCGCACGAATCGAGTAGGTTCCGCTCAAAGGTAAGTTATGAAGATCAACACGAAAAGTGATTTCACTGCGCCGGACGGAAGTCTCGACTTTAACGTTCAAAATCGAAGTGGTCTTTGGGGCGGAAGTCAGCCAGACATCACCGCACAGCCCTCGACGGTTGACCGCGCCCTTCACCAGTCGAGCAGCATTGGTATCTGTGTAACTGAGGATGATCGCCTTTAACGGCATGGCCGTCACCTGCAAGCTCAGAAGATGCTTGCTGCCTGGTTTGCACATGCCGGAGACATCCAGGTTGCCAGCGGGAAATTTGATCTCGCCAGCCTTCTTGCCGTCGACATAAACAACCGCGAGCGAATTTACATACTCGGCGGAAACGCTTATTTTGCGGCCAGTCCAGTTTGCGGGGATCGTAATCTCGCGTTGATACCACGCCGAGGTCACTCCTGCAACAGACGCGTTCTTCCAGTCGGGATGGGCGAAGAGGGTCTGGCAGTCTTTCTGCATGTAGTCTGTTATGCCCGGCCAACAACCCGGGACCTTGAAATAGCCCCAGCCGCCTGTTGGAACTGCGGATGCATCGGCGGCTCCCGGCTGCCATCGCCATAGTCCATTTATGCTGATGCGCTCGCGGGTAGGGGTTCGGTCATGGTATGCGGCGACGGAATCCCAGTTCGCTTTAACGCCCGAGGGAAGCGGAGCATCGGTTTGCGCACGGCAGACCGATGGGGTTATCAACACGAGTGAGGAGAGAGACAGCAGGCTTCCAAGCGTCATTGCGGGTGACCTCCGTTGCGTCGAGTTACATCTGAACCTTAGAATCCCACCTTCAGAGTTGCGACGGCTCGTTTGTACTTCTGGACCCGCAGCAAATCTGCCTCGGAGGTTCTGTCAATGCGAGAGAGGTCCATATTCTCTTCAAGATCGGCGATCTTCACCTGCTTGGCCAATTCGGGACCAGTGGCGACCCTCATGATGAAGGCATTGTAATCACTCTCTTCTTCTGGTCGTTTGGTCAGGTAGTCGAGCGCTTCGATCACCTTGTCGTCGTACCCCTTAGCACGTAGGTCAGCAGGGGTGATGTCGCAATCCTCCAGAACATCGTGTAGAACCCCGACAATTCGCGCACGTTCAGATCTCAACCGAAACATGACGCGCAGAGGATGCAGGATGTAAGGCTGTCCGCCTTTGTCGACCTGTCCCTTGTGCAGCGTCGCGGCGAGGATAATGGCGTCTTCAAGGTTTGCTGGCAAATTAATTCCTCCAGATTTGTGCTTCGAATGATGGGTGTATTTTAGTCCCTATCGAGACAATTGGCGATGATCAACGTTTCTTTAATTCGATCATAAATTGTCGACCAAGCCTTGTAGCCCGATTGCCGTATTTCGCAGCCCGACATTACTGAGAGTCTTCAAGAATTCACCCACGGTTCTGGGCGGGTCACGCAAGGAATTGCGTTGCGACCTCACCACACCACACACCAATTCCGGATTCTGAACCAGCAAGTCACATACGAATTGATCAGGGTGAACTGCCTGAATTTGATAATTTGCTAGGACACTTTCGGGAAAATCCTTCTGGTTAACCGTGACGATAAGGTCTGCTTTTGCGTGAACAGCGGCCGCCAGCACATGACGGTCATTAGTGTCAGGCAAATCCAACGTTGGAATGATCTCCTCATAACCTGAAATGAGGGAATTCATTATGTGTTCAACCATCAAGTCCCTTGTTCGTTCAAGGTTGATGCGACTGAGATCGGGTCGGTTTATAAGGAGATTTCTGATCCACTCTTCGTGAATGGCGTGCGTCCATCGGGCGCGAAATAAACCGGCTTGAGACAAACGAATCAATAGGTCTCTCATTGGCGCTGGATATATTACGCATGCGTCCAGAATGGCCGTGACACCAGCCAATTCAGTAGCCAAGGCCCAGTTTTTGCGCCTCTTGAGTGAGTTGATTGAAAGCCATCTCTGCGGCGGCATCTGCTTTCGATTTGAACTCCATCAAGTCGGAGAGGAGTATCCTCCGATGACTACCAAGACGTTGGAAGGGAATTCTGCCAGCATCAAGAAGACCGATCAGAAATGGACGCGAGACATTCAGAATGTCAGCAGCCTCCTGCGTTGTCAGGTGCGCTTGAACCGACGACAGAGTCAGGCTGTTTCCCTTTGCAATCTCCCTCAATATTTCACTCAACATCCTTAGTGCCGGAGCAGGAAGTGATATCTGCTGCCGAAATTCATTTGTGTCAATTGTTTGCAGGATGAGTTTTGATTTGCGCGCAACTAACTCATCCAACGCGCGACTGGATTCGGAAGCTAATCGCATCTCCTCGCCGGTTGGTTTATCAGTTCTGTCTAAAATGGCTGCCATCAGGGTAGTCCTCCGTATTTCAAATTATAATCTAAATTCGAAAAATTCGCAATAATCGAAGAAAACAATTAAGTGGCAGGGCAAAATCTTTGAAGTTCATCCAATAAAATTTGCTGCGATTCGAATAAAATCGGTTTTGTTTCAGTTTATCCGGAACCATACAGCAAACTCCACCGTAATGTAACAAACGAAGTTACATTTGAAGGACCCGACGATGCAATCCAATAGTTGACTGGCATTGGCGACACCCGTTCTCACCCGCCTGCGCTTTTCGGGCGGGATGGCATATCGCGTCGCAGTACATCGCGAATAGTTTGATGACGTACCCGTTTGTCAATCAGTGGCTTTGTCATTTTGTTCCACAGGAACATGCGTGCTTGTATTCCAAGTCGAATAAGAGGATTTGAAAGACGCTACAATTTATCCTGTCACATAGACCGGCTAATCGATCGCCCTGGCTACAATCCACCATTGGATGGATAACGGCTTCCAGATACCTGCTGTATACTAATTCATACCCCCACAGTTGCGGCTGACGTTTCCTTAAATCACTAGACGGCTCACACCCATGCATACCATCGGGTATGCAGGAGAACCATCCCATGAAATTCCGACCCGCTGTTTTCTCCATTCCAGCCCTCGCGATGTTGTCAGGCTGTGGTGCATTGGCCTTCCTCGTTCCAGATCAACACCCGCGCGACCCGCTAAAGCTGAACGACGTTCCAATGGAATTAGTGGTCGCTCCCGCAACAGGAACTGCATCCATTGAGAAGACTTTCCCCTCATTCAAGAACCTGAGTAATCCACCTGTAAACCCGCATAGCTTTGAAGTTAATCAACCTGTTAAACCAGGGTTTGTAGTGACCGCCCCGGCCGGAACCCCGCTTCCGGATACTATTACAGTCTCTAACATTCAATTTGCAATCACCGCAACGGATACTGATGGTCGCATTGTGACTATCCCGCCATCCGTGCTTCCCGCCAACATTACGCTCACGCACGGAGTAGGCAACGCATACTCCTTCACCGGACCAGAACCGATTTTCCACATCTCCCCGGCGGACCACACCAGTCAACTGCTCTCTTTGCTGACCGGCGGTGGGGATAACACCATTAAGGCTAAACTATCGTTTAATCTGGTTAGTACTCCCTCGCTGCCCGCTGGCACGGTATTGACGTTGCGATTTGACGAGGGGACTAGTACGGTAAAGTTCTAAGGGCTTTTGAATTTGACGGTGGTTTTATCGGGAGGGCGCGGAGTTATCTCAACGCCCTCCTATTTTTTGTATTAGATTAAAGCTAACCTTCCAAGAATAAATATATGGAACTTCCTCGATAATGCGTTCGTAATGTAACAACAGAAGTTACATTTGAAGGACCCGACGATGCAATCCAATAGTCGATTGGCGGTGGCTATACATATTCTCACCCTTCTGGCGTTTCGGGAGGGCGAACAGATCACGTCGGAGTACATCGCCAGCAGTGTGATGACCAACCCGGTTGTCATTCGGCGGATACTCGGGATGCTGCGCAAAGCCGGGCTCGTCACCTCGCATAAAGGCAATACCGGCGGATGGCAACTGGCAAAACCAATTGATCAGATTTCGTTGTTGGACGCGCATGCCGCGGTCAAGCCGGGACCAGCAATCGCGCTGCCGCTGAAGGAGCCGAACGCCCGATGCTGCATCGGCAAGGGCATCCGCTGCGCCCTCATTGAGACTTTTGACGACGTCGAGCAGGTGATGATGGATCGACTTTCTGGTATCACCATCGCCGATATTCTGAATCGCGTGGAGGGTGTATCCCTCTCGCAGCCGACCGATTAAACCCAATACAAAAGGAACTTATTCATGGCCGACCATCTTTTTTCACCCCTCACCATTCGCGATGTCACACTCAAAAACCGAATTGCCGTTAGCCCGATGTGCATGTACTCCAGCGAAGACGGCTTCGCGAACGACTGGCACCTGGTCCATCTGGGCAGTCGAGCGGTCGGGGGAGCCGGACTTGTAGTGTTCGAGGCATCCGGGGTCGAGGCGCGGGGCCGGATCACCGCCGGTGACCTCGGGATCTATAAAGACGAGCATATCGAAGATCTCTCCCATATTAACAGCTTTATTCACAAACACGGCTCGGCGACGGCAATGCAGATCGCACATGCCGGACGCAAGGCATCCTGCGATCTCCCGATCAACGGCGGAGGGCCACTCTTCCCTGATCAGGGTGGATGGCAGACCATCTCTGCATCGCCGATTCCATTTGACGAGGGATACACGCTTCCGCATGAATTGACGATCGAGGAGATCGGGGAGGTCGTGAAGGCGTTCGGGCAAGCCGCCCGCCGATCATTGGAAGCCGGATTTGACATTGTCGAAATCCATGGCGCACACGGCTATCTGCTGCACGAGTTCTATTCTCCACTCTCCAACAAGCGAACCGATACCTATGGCGGCTCGTTTGAGAACCGAACACGCATCGTTCGAAAAGTCGCGGTGGAAGTTCGAAAACACTGGCCAGAGCGACTGCCGCTCTTCATCCGAATCTCTGCGACCGATTGGACCGAGGGTGGCTGGGACATCGCGCAGTCTATTGAGTTAGCCAAATCGCTGAAGCCGCTGGGGGTTGACCTCGTGGATGCATCCTCTGGCGCCAACGTGCCGGTAGCTGACATTCCATACGGCCCCGGATACCAGACGGCGTTCGCGGAGGCCATTCGCAAAGAGTCGCAAATCCTTTCTGGTGCGGTGGGTGCAATCACCAGTCCGGCGCAGGCGGACCACATCATTCGAACGGGACAGGCGGACATCGTTCTGCTCGCCCGAGAACTGCTCCGCGACCCGTATTGGCCGCGCCGCGCCGCAAAAGAGTTAAACCAGACCATCACACCGCCGATCCAGTACAACCGATCCTGGTAGGCGCTAATTAAATCGCAAAAGAGAAAGAGAGACAGACAATGTCAGGCAAGAAAGTCGCGCTCGTAACGGGCGCAAACAAGGGATTAGGGCTGGAGATTTCACGCCAGCTTGGTGCGCAGGGGATTACCGTTCTCATCGGATCACGGGATCTGGGACGAGGGGAAGCGGCCGCCGCCACCCTGAAATCGGAGGGGATTGACACCCGAGCGATTAAGCTCGACGTTACCAACGAAGCAGACATCGCGGCAGCCGTGGCGACCATTGAGAAGGGTTTTGGCAAGCTCGATATTCTGGTTAACAATGGTGCGGTATCGCTTGACGGAGACGGGGACTGGAGCATTTCGACTGCCGCGACCATCACACAAGCGGACCTCCGCGAGACATTTGAGACCAACGTCTTTGGCGTGGTGGCGTTGACGCAGGCGCTTCTACCGCTCATCGAAAAGAGCGAAGCCGGCCGAATCGTCAATCAGAGCAGCATCCTCGGATCGCTTACGCTGCACTCCGACCCGGAATCGCCTATCTACAACACGAAACTCTTCGGATATGACTCCTCCAAGTCTGCGCTGAACGCCTTCACAATCCACCTGGCGTTTGCCCTGAAAGACACCCCGATCAAGGTGAACTCCGCGCACCCGGGCTGGGTAAAAACCGACATGGGCACCGACGCTGCCCCGATGGAGATACCCGAAGGCGCCAAAACAGCCGTGGAACTTGCCACGCTCCCGGCAGATGGTCCGACGGGCGGGTTCTTCCATCTGGGGCAGTCTTTGCCCTGGTAAGTTGGTCGGCGGGCACGGGCTCTTTTTTTGGAGGGTCCGTGCCTTGCTTCATTCTTCAGCCCCACCGATTTAACCAGAACATATATTCTTGAAGCCGAGTTCTATACGTGTTCCATTTCATTCGGTACAATAGCGAATTAGCATGTCCGAGCGAACGTTACACCTTGGAAATCGAGATGAATGAAAACCGCGTTCCCGACCTAGGCAAGTATTTGGTGGACTGGGCTGTATATCTCGAAGCTCTTCGTCAACATTATTTACTCGATGAGAAGGACTTCATAGAATTGGCGCGTAATCTGCGCATTCCGGTCGAAGGCTTATTTACCGGCACACCCGGCGATTTCGTCCGTCGAGGTTGGCTCAATCAAGACGGGGTTGGTTTTCAAGGAAATCCATCGTTTCATCCGTTTCGAATATTGCCCATGGCGTCAGCGTTAAACAAGTGCCGCATGACGTTGGGGCCCGAATTCGTGCTCCATTCAGAAAAGTTTGACGAATATGTCGAAATTATCCAAAGGTCTCTTCCCAATGCAGAGGATATGGAGGCTATATCGTCGAGGGCAGTTCTTAATAACAGAATTGTCGAATTGGCAATATTATTAGAACCATTATATTGGCCCAGAATTGTTAGTTCAATATCACGACCATTCGGGATCACCGATGAACAACGCAGTAGGATTTCCGCCGAATATAGGAATCTAGTTGCTGACTTGTTAAAGAATCTTGACGCTTCAACATGGCAAGAAATCCATGACAATCTTCGAACTCATGCCGCACAAATCGATCGAAACGATGAATTGTATTTACTACTGAGACTATCTAAACGAGACATACGAGCCAAACTTCAAGGAAGCATCGGTCATTCACTTCTTATTCGTCAAATTGCAGAAGTTATTAGACGGGGCTTCGAGGATGTACATAATGTCAACTGGCCAGAAGAAGACGTCACATTTGCATCATGGCCTGAAGGAACTCGCACAACATGGTATGGGTCCGAACGTCCCCTGGACAACGAACTTGCCTCTGTGCCTTATCTCGCGAAGCATTTTGGCTTCCTTACGGGTAGCGCGTTGCGATGGTACGTGGAGGGCAAAACTGAATACTTCGCAATAAAACACATCCTACCAAATCCAGAACTTTTGCAAATTGAGTTGGTCAATTTGGAGGGTGTATTTAAGGGCAAGAATGCGCATAAATTTGAAACGTGGCTTGAAGAAGACATGAATTTGCAAAGGTTTAGCATGATATCCTTTGACATGGATGTACAAGAAAACGTAAAGGTGATGAAAATTCAAGTAGGGCTTGATCACGTAATAGGTTTCATTGCTGCGAATAAACCAGATTTTGAATTTAACAACTTCACATTATCAGAACTAAAGGAAGTAGCTGCACGCCTTGATGAGGACAAGAATATACACGGGGGCCCAGTTTCGGGAAATTCAATTCGTAACGGCGATTTTGTAGGTGTAAATTGCGGTTCGGACTTCGAAAAGCGATATGTGGAATTATCTGACCGCGGGCCGCGTGACTTGAAAGGTGCGGAATGGGGTCAGGCACTCGCCATTTATGCAACAGAATTTCGAGACCGCGAAGACACCAATGAGCTTAGACCTTTTTGGCGTGAGATTCAAGCGGCGTGTAGTGCCAGAGTTGCGCATTATGATTATCAGAAAGCCAATATGAAATTCAATCTGGACACTTTTGAACTTGAGAAGAGGAGCAAAGTGCCTAGCAACACTTGACCGTATTGATGACCACACTCAATTGTTGATCCTGCTCGAATACTGAGAGTCAGCGCCGCTATCAATAATCTTGAGCCTGTCACGTGTCTGGTTCGTCTGTCAGTCATTCAATTCTTGTGCGCCATCGGCATGCAAACGTTGTAAAGTATCCCAAGGACCCATCGACCATGACCGGACTCTCCACAATCTTCATCCTCGCAGCGACCCTAACCGCCACCGGACTTTCCCCCGCCCAGACGCCGACGCCTGGACGAGCCGGGAGTGCATCGTTGGAAAATCACTGTTCAGGTGCAGACTCTACGTACTCGATGTGGTGTTAAAGTCAAATACCGATTATCTTCAAAACTTCCCAGCTATCGATGAGCATTTCATTTCCACAAATGCTGCAATCACCCCAAATGGCCTTAGGGAATTCGCTGTCCGGTTCCGTTCGTTTTGCGTAGGGTTGCTGTCGGTGGCAAGTCTCACACCAGACCTTTTCGAACATGTTTGTTGGCGGTAAATCATCATGTGGAGCGTCTTCGGTAGCCTGAAAGAATGACACACTGCGGCCCATTATATGACAGATCGCGAAGCGCTTATCAGGATAAATCTCGCTTAATGTTTTCTCGTACAGGTCCACGAGTTTCAATTCTTCGCGGATGCGTTCCCGTGGCAAATATTCCATTAAACTTGCGTCGGCATGATTATGACTTAATGCTCTTTCGATTCTCCAGTTTGTATACCCGGGCAGTTTTCGGGCTACGTTCAAGTTTTGACGAGCGTTCAGCGCAGATGCTGCAATGATCAATCCGTCGATTTCCGTAAAGTCAAAACGATCTGTCGAATGCGTTGCCCAAACTTGGTCAGCAATATACTTGAGGTCACCAACGTATATTGATTCAGTAGTTTCTGCCGTCACTCCTAATTCCATTAATTGCCCGGTAATCCTTGTTGCTTCAGAAAACGTCAACCTATTTGCCAACTCCGCAGGCAGCGTATCTCGGCCGTATGCAAGTGAAAAAACATCCAATCCACGTCGCCCGAAAATCTGCGCATAACCACTATGCAATTTGTCAAAGTCGCCCGAGAAAGACGTCATTACAACCGACCAACCAACTTGATTCATAACGCTGTCAATATTCTCCAAAATCGCGACTTAACACCCGGGACGTCCTGCCTTGTTATCCCGATTACACTTTGTCCAGTTAATCTCCTCTCACATCATTGACAATCCGATACACAATAGTAAACAATCACCCCACAACTCGACCAACCAGGAGCACTCATGCAATTAGTGGACAAAGTCTGCCTCATCACCGGCGGGACCCGTGGCATCGGCGCGGCGACGGCTATGGACCTTGCCGAGCAGGGGGCGCATATTGCGCTGGTCGGGCGGGAGCAGCACACGGAGGCAATCGAGCTTGTGCATCGCATTCAGGCGATGGGTCGCAATGCCGTTCTGCTACTTGGCGATATGGGCAAACCAAAGGATTGTCAACACGTGGTCGATGAGACCGTGGCGGTGCTTGGCGCGCTGGATGTGCTTGTGCATTCGGCGGGTGGCGCGGTCGTCGGCGGTTTGCTGGACTTGACCCCCGAGGCGTGGCTGGCCGCTTTCGACGTCCACGTCCACGCGATCTTCCACCTCTGCCGGGCGGCCATCCCCGAAATGCGAACTCGCGGCGAGGGGTCGATTATGCTGATTTCGTCCGCTGCCGGTGTGCGAGGTGTCAAAACAAACATCGCCTACCAGACGGTGAAGGGTGCCCTGCCGCAGATGACCCGCGCGCTGGCGTATGAGTTCGCCGATGACAACATCCGTGTCAACTGCGTCGCGCCGGGGATCATCCGCACGGATTTCCACAAGGCGATGTCGGCCGAGGCACAGAAGCACAACCTGGATAATCGCATTCCCCTCCACCGTGAAGGGACCTCCGAACAGGTCGCCACGCTTATCCGGGAACTCCTGACCAACGACTTCATCACCGGCGAAACCGTCTCCATTGACGGCGGTATGACCATGCGGATCGCATAAATTCAACATCCCAAACAGTGCAGATAACGGTAATATATGCTACTATTAACGAGTGCAGTTTTTGACTCGAATTTAATGTGATATTGACCAAAATCAGTTCATAATATTTAGAGCAAGAAATCCGAATATTTGATTGCTAACGATAGGTTGAACGCGGACATGCCTGGCATCCTGACTATAAACGGTGGCTCTTCCAGCATCAAATTCGCAATGTTTGACGGCGAACCGCTTGCGCGAGGATTGCATGGCTCCATTGATCGCATCGGGATTTCCGGAACAACTCTTGACTTCAACGGCTCCGATTCCTATGAAACTCTGAACCTCGGCACCCTCGACCACAAAGCTGCAGCGACCTACTTGCTCGATTGGCTGGAAAAGCAGAACGCTTTACAATCTGTAGTGGCCGTGGGGCACCGGGTGGTCCACGGAATGCAGCACACTTCCTCAGAATTGGTGACACCGGAGTTGCTTGCCGACCTTCGCCGAATCAGCCCTTGTGACCTAGACCACCTGCCTGGCGAGATCGAGCTGATCGAACTCATCCGCCACCGATACCATAACCTTCCGCAAGTTGCCTGTTTTGACACTGCGTTCCACCAGTCCATGCCGCGCGTCGCCAGTCTGCTCCCCATCCCGCGCAGATACTTCGCGATGGGCGTGCGTCGGTACGGATTTCACGGTCTCTCCTACGCGTATCTCATGGAAGAAATCGCGCGACTGGGCGACCCGGCTGCCACCAGAGGTCGAGTAATTCTGGCCCACCTCGGCAACGGGGCGAGCATGGCGGCCGTGCGCGATGGCAAATGCATCGATACCAGTATGAGTTTCACGCCGGCTTCCGGGCTGATGATGGGTTCGCGATCGGGTGATCTCGACCCCGGGCTCAGCGCCTACCTGGCTCGATCGGAGAACATGACTTCAGAGCAGTTCGACACGATGGTCAACAAGGAATCCGGAATGCTCGGCATCTCGGAGGTCAGCTCGGACATGCAAGATCTGATCGAACTGGAAGCCACCGATGTTCGGGCGGCCGAAGCGGTCGACCTATTCTGTTATCAAGCCAAGAAGTGGATCGGGTCGTTCGCCGCGGCGCTTGGTGGACTGGACACCCAGGTCTTCGCCGGAGGCATAGGGGAGAACTCGCCGATAGTCCGCTCTCGCATTTGCGAGGGGATGGAATTCCTCGGAATCCGGATGGACGAACCGCGGAATTCCAAGAATGATGGCGTGATTTCAACGAATATTAGTCGAGCGACTATCCGGGTGATCCATACCGACGAAGAGAGCATGATCGCCCGAACGGTGAGCCGCGTACTGGGGCTGACCGAGCACAAGGAGAATGGTAATTGAGCACGGAGACCGAGACTACTCTGACGCCGGACCTGCTCAACAAAATGGACGCCTACTGGCGCGCCGCCAACTGTCTCTCAGTTGGGCAACTCTATCTCTTTGACAATCCGTTGCTTAAAGAGCCGCTGTTGGCCTCGCATATTAAGCCGATTCTGGTGGGTCACTGGGGCACCACACCGGGACAGAACTTTATCTATGTTCATCTGAATCGTGTGATCAAGAAGTATGACCTCGACATGTTTTATGTCTCTGGACCCGGGCACGGCGGACCCGCGATTGTGGGAAACGTCTATCTTGAAGGCACGTGGACCGAGGTCTACCCGGACATCACGCAGGACGAAGCAGGACTGAAAAAGCTCTTCAAGCAGTTCTCGTTTCCCGGTGGAATTTCTAGCCATGTTGCGCCTTCCACGCCGGGATCGATCCACGAGGGCGGGGAGCTGGGGTATTCGCTCAGCCACTCTTTCGGAGCTGTTTTTGATAATCCGGACCTGATCGCCGCGTGCGTGGTGGGGGATGGCGAAGCCGAGACGGGTCCGCTCGCAACTGCTTGGCACGGCAACAAATTCCTCGATCCCGTCACCGACGGAGCCGTGCTGCCGATCCTGCATCTCAACGGATACAAGATCAGCAATCCGACCATCCTTGCGCGCATCGAGCCAGAAGAGTTAGAGCAATTCTTGCG
>JBDUAM010000253.1:0-4493 GCA_040004655.1 Chthonomonadales bacterium
CTGTGAGGAGTTGATACGGCGTGGTGCGTGCCGAATTTTGTGAGAATTCGGGCGTGGACTTGAACGGTACAAGCGCTACGAGCAGCAGAACGATGAGTGCGATGGACATTGGTGTTTCCTCCAAAAGGCGTTATTATTGCTTCTCTACATCTATTACACGCTTAGAGGGGATGATTTACTACAAAGTTTGAAAATAGTTCTCGGGGAGCTGGACGGCTGTGCGGTAGGCGCACCCAAAGTCGACCATACCCTCTTAAATGGCAGCAGGAATTGCTGATAAGTTAAGGACTGTCGATAAGGCTGTGGATTTGCTATATTGAAACTGACCGATTGGCAAATCTGCAACAGACGTCAAACGGATGTTTGAGGAAGAACGCAACAAAAAAGCGCGCCCTTCGGAGTGAGAAGGTCGCGCCCCAAGATCAGGCGGAAAGTTCTCGCTTCCCTCCGTCGGCATTAACCGAATCAGGTGGTCAGGGTTCTCCGAACAAGTTCGGAATCACAGCCGGTTTCCCAGCACCCCCAGCGTTTGTGTACGTGGTTATTATGGTCGAATTTTGTTGATTCAAGCAAGTATTAATTTGAAATGTCGCGAATCTCAAAAGGGTTGATTATACTGTGAACATGAAAAGCAACGACTGCACCTCTCACTGCTTGAGTTTGTCCAACAGAATGGGATTTTGCTAATGGCAGACCAATCTTCAATATTCACAAGGCCAACGCATGTCCCCGTCCTTTACCACTATTGTGATTTGGGTGGATTGAAAGGCATGTTAGAGTCTGGCAACATATGGGCCACAAATATCGAGGATCTGGCAGACGAAACTGAACTAAGGTACGGAACCGATAAAGTAGCAAATGAAGTTCTCAACGAGTCAAGGAATCTCATTCATGGAAACATTGACTTAGCACGCGTAGCCAATGCCGTTAGAGTTTTTCCGTCAATATTGGACATGATGAGAGTATACGAGGATGTGCCAAGTGCTTCTTTTTTGAATAATGAATTCTACGTTTCATGTTTTTCAAGTGCGAGAGATTCTCTACCTGGTTGGAATAGCTTCTCCGATAGGGGAAAAGGTTATGCAATTGGGCTCAAATATAATTGGGTGTCGCCGTGTAGTGATCAATTCAAGCACTATGACCCAATAGAAATGGTCTACGCGGAAGCTGAAACCGATAGAGTAGCCAAGGACATATCCAAAAAGGTCATTCAAGAGGCAAAAGAGTCCAATGACAAATACTCGTGGGTACAAAAATTGGGCGATGTCTTTACTCTAAAGGCGGTTGACTTTGAATCTGAAAAAGAGTGGAGATTAATATGGACCGAGTCAGCGTATAGCTCGCACCATTATCCCAAAAGGACTAGAGAAAGCAAAGTCAGTATTCGCAATATTCGATACGTCGAAATTCCGCTTGACCAATGGGAACTGGCAGAAATAATCAGTGGACCGCGTGCAGATTTTGCTAACGCCAAATATGCGGTATCCAAATGGAAAGGACCTGTAGCGAATGATTGCAAAGCGACTAAGTCCGCTATTAGGCTTTGGAGATAGTAGCAAAAAGTGCGTGCCATATTGGGTATGATTTGTATGTTGGTTGTTTCAAAAAATCATGCGCTTGGGCTGTGATTTAACCTTATCCACGCTCAAAAGCTCACTATTCGACAACACATTTGTAATGTGGTTGCATAAGAATTACCTGCAAATGGGTGTTCACTAAGCTTTTGAAACGTTACGGTTGGACGTTCCTATTTTGGAGCAGACTTCCCCGGACGCCACTGACCCATCTCCACTCCTGCACCAACCGTGAAGAACATCAAATCCTCACCAACCACCAACGGACCTGCATATGTCTTCCGCGTTGGACCCACGATATCTTTGGCGGTTGCGGGTGACGGCACGATGTGCGAATAGACGGCGAGTTTTGGTTTGACGGCGGTGAAGACTCGACCGCACTCTTCCGGCGTGGTGTGGTGCTCGATGACGCGCTGAGTGGCTGCGGGGCTGCGCATGAGGGATAATTTACGTTCCACCTCTGGAACCACAACCTCGTGGATGAGCAGGTCGCAGCTTTTGGCGTGGGTGATGAGGTTTTCAGAGTATCGCGTGTCTCCAGAGAGCACCACCGACTTCCCGGCGTAGTCAATTCGATAGCCGTACGCGGGTTTCACGATGCCATGGTCGACGGTGAACGGGGTAATCTTCACGCCATTCAGCACAATGACTTTGTCGGATTCAATGTCCTTTGCATCGACTTCAACTCCTGCTGCGGGAAGATGCTCGTCCAGGTCGCGCCGCATCGTGACGTCGAACTCAAAGGCCTTCTGCAAATGGGCCATCATCGCTGCGCTGCCGGATGGTCCCCGCACAACAAACGGTTTCGCCCGACCAAATATCCATCCCGTAAGCCAGAGGTCGGGGATGCCAACCACATGGTCCGAATGCAGGTGGGTGAGCAGAACCATGTCGACGCCCGAAAGCAACTCCCGCCCGCCGACGGTAAAGAGTCGCTCGGTCGCGCCACGCCCCACGTCGACCAGAATGCGGGTCGGCGGGTTGGTCATGGCCTCCACGAGGATGGCGGGTCCGGAGCGTTCGGTGGTGGGTCGAGGGTTGCCCGTGCCGAGGAGGGTAACCCTGAAGGCGGGTTTGCTTTGAGCGTTTGCATTTGAGGGTGCGTTGGCCAGAAGGGAGAGGTAAATCGTCACCAACGCAATTGCTCGAAACATGGGTTTATCCGATCTCAGGGTTATTGGTCGGTTCATATAATGTGATTTCCGTATTGACACAAAGGTCAATTGCAACTATCCTATCATATCCCAAAACAATCCAACAAACTCAATTAACTGACAGAGTGAATTCATGCCGAAACAGTCTCTTTTCCAATTAGCGGTCATCCTGGCGCTGGCGATATTTTATGCGCAGGCTTCCCACGCCGACCGCGACATCGTCTACTCGGCGCGATATTACTACCCGCCCGGAACGAAGACCGACACCACCAATACTCGCAGTCGATTTCACCTGTATCGCATCAATCCAGATGGTTCTGGCAAGACGCAGGTTACGAATGGTCGATTTGATGACTCCGCTCCGGTCTGGTCGGTGGATGGTAGACACATTTATTTTCAACGATCCTCAAACAACGCGGAGGGTTCGGCGGCGGCAGAACAACTGTGCCGATGTGATCCGGATGGCGGCCATTTGGTCTCTCTGATCGGTGGCAAGGGATACCTATTTTACGGAAGTTCAATTCTGGGGGCGCACAGCAGTTCATCGCTCCTGAAAAGGACAATCGAGTATTTCCATCGCCGAGCATCTACGGGTGTATCGCCCGACATAATAAGCGAGGATATAAACGAACGTGTAAGGCAAGATGAATTGCGAGTTCGGTCGCCATTTGATGGACGGGCGATTCTGAAGATCGATGGCAAATGGACGCTCATCGACCCCCATAGAAAACGGCGACAGTTGAACCTCAACCCCAACTGGCCTGTATTCTGGTGGAAGCGTGATGTTGTCTTGCAGGTCGATGTTTCGGAGGGTGGCCACTTGCCGTTGTATTCCTATGACTTGAACCACGCAGATAAGCCGCTAAGAGATTTGAAAATCAATGTTTCCGCAGATAGAGTTTTGGGTGACGGTCCGTGGCGGTTCAAGTATTTAACTACCATGCCGGGGAATCCGAGCGCCATCATGGCCATTCGTGATGTTGGCATGAGCGGCATGAGGCCGTACAATGAGTATATGGAGATTGACGTCCCCACAAACAAGCGTACGGAATGGGCTATCGGGCAATTTGTAGCCTGGAATAAGGCGCGCACGAAGTTTCTTACATCGGACAATAGGGCCACGGACAACTACGACGGAAAGCGAACGGTTTACGTCGCGGCGCTTAACGTTCGGGATGCAAAGTCTAAGGAATGGAAGCCGATTGTAAGTGGCAAGGTCTGGGTGGGTTCTGGCGATTGGCGATTTGGCGGTCGATTACTATGAAGGTGCGTCATTGAAAACTCGGCTCATATTATGCGTGCTTTTCGGGTTGTTCGTTGCGCGGCCCGCCCACGCCGACCGCGACATCGTCTACTCGGCCCGGTATTACAAATTGCGCGAAACCATTCGCAACACGAGCGCGGAACATCTGTACCGCATTAACCCGGATGGCTCTGGCAAGATGCAGATAACTCGTGGCAGGTTTGTGGATGAAGAACCCCAATGGTCAGCGGACGGGAGGTACATATACTTCTATCGGCGCTCTACGATGCAGGATTGGTTCCACGTGCCGAAAATGATCTGTCGGTGCAATGCTGACGGCAGCGGGATTCGCACCATCTATCAGCCCTCATCGGTGAACTCATGGCTTGCGGCACTTCAGCTGTCGGCAGATGGCAAACGAATAATATTTGAAGAACGCACGGACGGTGGCCCCGGAATTGGGCTAATAGAACGGCACTTGCTGATTGATCAAGATGGCAAACTGATCAAAAAACTTGTGAA
>JBDUAM010000248.1:0-4484 GCA_040004655.1 Chthonomonadales bacterium
TAAAGATGGAAGACGGCGAGAAGTACATGATACGGACCCCGTGCGAATTTCTATCGGGTAACAAGTGCAGTGTTTACGAAAGTCGACCCAAAGCCTGTCGAGATTTCCCATATCTTCACAACTCTCAGTTCAGGCAGCGGATGTTAACGGCCATTGATAATACGGAAATCTGTCCGATCGCCTATAACGTCATGGAGATATTGAAGCTCGAACTGGAGTTTCCATCAAAACTGAAGTAGCTATGTCACGTAACCAAGAACCTTAATTCCGTCATCTCCTCAATTGCGTAACGAACGCCTTCTCGCCCGATTCCTGAGTCCTTAATTCCACCGTAGGGCATATTGTCCGCTCGGAATGAAGGCGAGCCGTTCACGATCAATGCTCCGACCTGAAGCTCTTCAAAGGCCCTCTTGATTACTGCAATGTCGTTTGTGAATATTCCGGCCTGAAGTCCATATCGGGAGTCATTTACCATCGCGAATGCATGATCCCACCCCTCAAATTCCTCGATAATTGTTACGGGGCCGAACGCTTCTTCCTTCCAGATGTTCGCAGTGTGTGGCACTTTTGTTAAGATTGTCGGCTCAACCATCCGGTCGACTTGCCCTCCACCGATCAGTATCTTTGCCCCCATGGATTTGGCCTCCATAATCCATTCTTTCACGCGAATGGCTTCACGGTCACTGATCATTGGTCCGATATATGTATCCTTTTCCATCGGATCCCCGATCTTCAATTCCGATACAGCGCTTACAAATTTAGAAGTGAATTCTTTTAGGTTGCTCTTGTGAACGAGTATTCGTTGTACGGAGATGCAGACTTGCCCGGAGTAGATGTAGCCACCTACTTTACACTGGAGGACGGCATCATCGATATTTGCGTCGGGGCCGATAATTACTGCTGCGTTCCCACCGAGTTCAAGCACTGTTCGTTTGCCGCGTGCTTTTCCCATCAGTGTCCAGCCGACCGCTGCGCTTCCGGTGAAAGAGAGGAGTCGCATTCGGGGGTCGGTGATGAGGGGTTCGGCATCGGTGTCTGTGGGAGTGATCACGTTCATGGCGCCAGTTGGCAGATCGGTCTCGGCTACCAACTCGGCGAAGAGAAACGCTGTTCCGGGAGCGAGAAGAGAGGGTTTCCAGATGATCGGGCATCCTGCTGCAATTGCGGGTGCGACCTTGTGCATGCCAAGGTTGAGCGGAAAGTTGTACGGGGAGATGGCCGAAACAGGCCCTACAGGGAATCGACGCGTTATGCCATATTGGCCGTTTCCAAATCCGGTGGTTGACAATTGAATGACTTCGCCATTACTCCTACCGACTTCTTCGGCTGCAATGGATAAGACAGTAATTGCGCGTCCAACTTCAAGTTGTGCTGCCTGAATGGGTTTGGCGCTCTCCATGCAGATAGTTGTACTGAATTCTTCCCGTCTCTCTCTCAAACGTTCACTCAACTGTTTAAGAATCTGTTGCCGCAAATACGGCGACAAATGGCGCATCTTGTCATTGGCGCCGTGAGCCACTTCAATGGCTTTGTTGACGAGATCGGGTGTCGCGACGTGATATTGGGCCACTGTTACGTCATCCCACGGATTTTTGATGTCCGCAAGCTCGCCTTCGTCGTGCCACTTTCCGCCGATATAATTTCGATAAATCATAACCTGTACCTCTGGATGAACAACCAAAAAAATCGGGCCGACGGCAATTGCCATCGGCCCGAATAAGTGTCTATCTACCTGGGCTTAGAAATGGCCGCCGATGGTAAAGGAGAAGCCATTAAGGGCAGAGCTGGTGCTCTGCACAAGGTACTTAAACTCCAGAGCCAGTGGATTCGCGCCCTCACCCAGATTGTAGCCAACCATTAGGTGGTACGTGAAACCAAGGATACCATGCTCAAAGTCATGCGAGATGCCCACACCAGCGCCGGCGCCATACCGAAGCTTGTTGGTAACCGCAACGACATTGACTTTGATCGGGATGTTGTAGAGGCTTCCCGACCCATAGTAGTCTACGCTCATGGTCACCTTGTATCGCTCCAACTGTTTGATGTCGCGTTCGCCACCAATGGTAAACCACAGGTCGCCTTCAGCCTGGCGTGATGCCTGGCGTTCCGGAACGAAGAAACCTGCTCGCAGGTTCCAGCCCTTGGAAAAGTCATCGCCGTTATCAGCTTTAGCTGAAACAACGCTGCCGACTCCGAGCATAAGAACGCATCCAACGAACCACAGAATCTTTCTCACGAAGTGTCCTCCTTGGATGAATTTCATCCATAAATTTGCCTGCACGTATCGGGTGCGAATGGCAGACACCGCTCCGCGTGATCTACTCTTTCCATGTTTCGAGCAAAACGCACGGTTCAGTGAACCAACCATATAACACAAGAATCGCTTTGGCGGTCACAAACACTGCAGTGGACCAGTTCGTCAATTATTCAGGCAATTCCTTCCATACTACAAAAAATAATTGAAATATTTGATATTTTGTTGGGTTATTGTGGGTGATTTACCCTAGAATCAAGTTCGTGAGCGTGTTCATGTTGTCCGTCGTGGGAATGTGGATGAACATGATATTGATTTCCGTGGAAGTGGCCGTGTGTGTGAACGAGGTTGACACGATGCAGGAGATCTATGTCTTGCAGCGCCTCAGAGATCGGCAGGCTGGCAGCAATTCGATGGTCCTCACCGAGTATCACCGCGCGGTCAGCTACCTGTGGGGCGAATTCTAGATCATGGGTTGCAATCACGAGTGTCTTTCCTGCGCTATGCAGGGTGCGAAGGATTTCCGCCAGTTGTGACCGAGTGCGAGGATCAAGGCCCGTAGTCGGTTCGTCCAGAAGAATTACTGATGGGTTGATCGAGAGCGTAGAGGCGATCGCTGCACGCCGTTTTTCTCCACCCGAGAGTTCGTAAGGCGTTCTGTCAAGCAGATGCGTGATGCCGAGCATGGCGGCTGAGTCGGCGACACGTTGGTCGACCTCAGCGGCTGTAAGTCCCATTCGAAGTGGACCAAAGGCAATGTCATCGCGAACGGTGGAGCAGAAAAGCTGTGCATCGGCGTTCTGAAATACAAATCCGACCTGTCTGCGGTAGTTGCGTGCGAAGAGATCGTTATTGAAATTAGCTGGTGATAGCTCTTCACCAAAGGCTTTTGCTGATCCGATTTCAACTTGAACAAGGCCGTCCAGCAACTTGAGCAGGGTCGATTTGCCGCAGCCGTTGGCGCCCATGATCGCTACGCTTTCGCCAGCTTCAATGGTTAGATCAATTCCGGAAAGCGCACCGACACCGTTGGCATAATGAAATTCTACGTTAGAGAGATCAAATACCGGGGCGGATGTTCTGGTGAGTGTTAATGAGGCCATTAATGAAAGTACCGATCTACGACTAGAATTGCGGTGCAGAGAGCGAGGCCACCGAAAATCAATACGATATCTCGTCGACCAATAGTTCTTGGATTTGCGATGACTACCGAGCCATCCCATCCTCTAGAAACCATCGCCGAATGTACTTCCGTCGCAAAATTCAGGGACTTGCCAAATAGCGCGCCACCCAGATCCCCCAGAAAGACGTGGGATTGACCCAGCGAATCTGCACCTGTTAGTCGACTTTTGCGAGCGGTGAATCCCTCTGTGGCAGTTCGCGCGAAGACTTCAAGGTATCGATAGGTCATTTCGAGAGTCATGGTGAATGCTGTCGGAATTCCGATGGAGCGTATGCTGCGGAATATCTCTTGCCGGGGTGTGGAAAGTGTGAAGAGTTGAACGGCGCAGAGGGCCGCCATTAATCTTATGATCAGGGTCAATGCCGTAATAAGTCCTGTGCTGGTGATATACATTGAGGTAAACCAGATGTGTAAAATTTTTGGCCCGGGAGTAACCACATCCAACATGGCTGGCACCGCGATTACTGATCCGAAGAATAACGCGAATGGGACTACCCGAGCGAAGAGGGTACGTAGGTCAATTCGGCTGGAAAATGCAAGGGCGCAACATGCAACCAGAATGATCGTTGGCGCAATCAGATGACGCGTGAACGTTATGGCCAACACTAAGAGGAGTGTTGCAACCAGTTTGATTCTCGAATCAATGGATTGGAGGAAGCCATCTACTTTGGCGCTGGGTTCCGTGACCAGGGCACGATGGGCGGCTTTGGCCAGCGATTCCACAGTTTTCTCCGCAAAGTCTGGTTTTGGGGCAAACCTTGAACAGTTTTGTTGAGTTGCCGCCGCCAGATCATCCTGCATCATCCATGCAGGAACGGAACCCGGCTGCAGATCGGATTTGGCCGCAACCGGCAAATTACTATTAACTTTGCGCCGACGGAGTATGGGAATGAAGATCACTGCCAGCAGCGCTGATATGGTCGCAATTCCAACGATGGATGCAAGGATATAGGACTTCGCGCCACCATCACTACCGTAATCTGGGAGGAGGTTGAAACCCTTCCATGCGTGGTCGTAGTTCTGCGGCAAATACAGGCCGGCGGCGGT
>JBDUAM010000267.1:0-4466 GCA_040004655.1 Chthonomonadales bacterium
GTTCTGTCAAGCAGCCAGGAACGCTGTCACCAGAAGGGCCGCCATCCGGGCACTGGAGGATCTGCATACTTTTCAGGTATGGGTAGAGCAACGGATATTCAGCGTGGCTGCAGGATCCGCCGCCGTTGTAGACCAGCGGAAAGCTCTCGTCATAGTCCTGAATGTACATCATGTTGCCAGTTGCGAGCTGCTTGACATTGTTCAAGCATGAGGTGCGTCGTGCGGATTCGCGGGCTTGAGCAAAAACTGGGAAGAGGATCGCCGCCAAAATTGCGATTATTGCGATAACGACGAGCAGTTCAATCAACGTAAAACCGTTTGTGTTCTGTTTGCGCATGAGCTTCAATAAATTCTCCCTTTTGCGATGTGGATCCGATCGGGTTCGGACACATCTTATAGTGGCAGTGGGAGATTATGGTGACCTTATGCTTTAATTAAATACTCTTCAAGGGAAGGTTAATACTCTTAATCCATCTAGAGTTCAGACATAAATTCAAAAATTCGATCATGGCAGCCTGGAAGAGATTCATGCCCAAAATCGGGATAGACGAGAAGGTTCTTTTTGGACTGGATTTTGTTGTAGGCTGCAAACTGGGTGGATGGCGGACATATCTTATCCATCAATCCCACAGGCATGAGGATCTCCGCCGTAATGCGATCCGCGAGATGCTGGACGTCGATGTAACCCAGGCGCTCAAAGATTTGTTGTTTGCGTTCGTGCAGGGGATCAAACATGCGAAAGAAGTTGCGTAGTTCTCGATAGGCTTCTTCCGTGAGATCCATCTCCCAGACGCGCAAGTAGTCCGAGAGGAACGGATAGACCGGGGCGGCCCTCTTAATGCGAGGCTCTAACGCGGCGCAGGCGATAGTGAGCCCGCCACCCTGCGACCAACCGGTCGCGCCGATGCGCTTCTCGTCGACCTCATCAAAGCCCATCACGATTCGCGCAAGCTGCACTGTATCGAGGAAGATTTGTCGGTAGAGCATTCGCTCGGGAGCATCGTCCAGCCCGCGCACAATGTGCCCATGGTGCGTGTTGCCCCGTACGGAGCCGGTATCTTCAGACAACCCGCCCTGCCCGCGACAGTCCATAGAGGCAACACAAAACCCCTGCGAGACCCAGCTCAGTTTGTCGAGCCAATCGCCGCTGTGCCCGGAGTATCCATGAAACTGCAGCAGGGCTCGATGACCTTTGCCTGACTTTGGCCGAAGGTACTTCGCATGGACCCGCGCGCCACCAACGCCCGTGAAGGTGAGGTGAAAGCACTCTGCTGCATCGCTTGTGAATGCCGCAGGTTTCAGTTCTACCTTTGGGTCGACGGTATCAAGCTCTGCCAGTGCGTCCGCCCAGAACTTTGCGTGATCCGCGGGTTTCGGGTTGCGTCCGGCGTAGGTTTTCAGTTCGTCCAGCGGCAGGTCGATGAGTGGCAATGGGGTTTCCAATCAAGAGAAATTTGTGCGAACCGCGACCCTACGTCCTCGAAGTCAGATACTCCCACTTCTTTCCGAAGAACCCGGCATCTTCAATCTTGTCTCGGATTCGCGCACAAGCATCCGGTGTCTGGGGAGCAAACGACCGTGAGGATAACTTATTTTCGGGTTTTCGTTCCGGTTTTCCTTTTTGAATTTAGTAGGTATATTGACACACGCGATCATAAATCAGACCAGAACGAGGTAGCGAATTGAGCTTGACGGACGAGGAAATAAGAGTCGGAATTCTAGATCAATTCCGGAACACTGATAAAGCACGTAGCGCTATCAAAGAATACTACTTTGGCGGCGGTGGTTTTGACAAGAAACCGGGAGCGGCTTTTGATCGATTTGCAACTATCTCTGAACCCGATTACATAACGGCAAACGATATAGTTGCAGTTTCAACCCTGGCAGTAACCGTCCCACCTGCGGCTGCCACATGGCTTCTACTTGATGAGGGGCGACAACAGACACACGATCTACTCCTCAAAATTCCAACCGATGTTGACATATGGCGTGCCGCTGAGCACATACGTGACGGCTCACCATTGTGGAACCTCTGGGATTTGGTCGATGACCAACATGGTATCGCGGAAACGATATGTTCGAAGTTACTGGCGGTCAAACGTCCTCGACTTGTTCCAATTCAAGATAGTGTTACAAATAAATTCCTGGGCGTGACAATAGTCGTGTGGAAGGCAATTTTCCACACGCTTTCGAGGCCAGAAGACAGGGCGTTAATTGAAGCCGCTACAATGGATGCGCCAGAATATGTTACTCTCTTGCGAAGAATGGACGTAGTTCTCTGGAGTTTGAACCGCAAAGGAGTTTGATCCTCCGGACTACTTCCTCGCGGCGAGGTACTCCCACTTCTCCCCGAAGAAACCTGCATCTTCGATCTTGCCGGGCCAGCGGGAATTGATGGGGGTATTGATATCGACCACGGCCCAGTCTGGGAGCTTGGAGATCTGGCGGGCGTTGTTCAGGTGATCGTATTCGCGAAACGTAAACCCATTGTTCAGCACGACGTACTTCGACGGGTTAAGCGGATTCGGATAGCACATCACTAGGGTGTGGTTGGAGGGGTCGAGCTTCTTGCTTCCGACCTCAATGCCGTCTTTGGTCCATTTGATCGGGAGTTTGTCCGCAATACGTGCCAGGATCTTGTTGCTGCTCGGGTCACCGAAGAGGACCAGGTTGTGCTCGGCGATCATCTTGTCGGTTATCTCGGCGTCTGTGGTGACTCGAGCCTCTCCACGCATATGCCGTCGCCAGTGGACAATTGCGTGGTCGGTCTCTTTGGTAACCCAGTCTCCAACTTTCGCGTTAAGCGCTTCGCCGGTCGGCTTCACGAAGATGAAGCTATCCATAAAGGCGTCATCAATGGGTCCCTGCAGTCCATGAACTTTTGCCAGATTCGTTCCGGCAACACCCGCAGGCGCGAGGGGCCACTTCGATCCATCGGACGTCACGTGAATCGACCAGGACCTGTCCGACGCAACGGATCCTCCGCGAACCGACTTTCCATTGATCTGTACCGTCGGGATGCTGCCGATGGGAAGTGGGCATTCGCCGGGGCCAAAATCGAGGGAGAATGCCATCACATTTGTAGAGGTGATGGAAATAACTCCAGTGTCGGGATGAATGGACGCCTCAACCCGCGCGCGATCCCAGTGCTTTCCGAGGCTGTCGACGGTGAGCCAGCGCATTTTGTTGTATCGCAGGGTCCAGGTCGTGAGGTATACCTGCAGCGGCATGGGATTTCGGCCAATCGACATAATGGCGTCCATCCGTCGATTCACCTCGACTTTTGCGACAGGCTCATAGCTGTGCCCGGTCTTCGGCCCAATGATATGGACCATGTCGATTCCCTCTTTCAAGAGGGCTGCGGCCATCATATTAGCCGCCTGTCGCTGACTGTCGATCTCGCCGCTGTAGGCAACGGTCGGCGTGTTCTTCAGGTTGTATGCGTAGTCGGTACAGTCGTACATATGCCAGAGCTTCTGTTCATACCAGGTCGGCACAACCTTTTCTTTCTGGAAAACTTTCAGGAAATCGGCGGTCTCACTGAACCCGGCGCCAGGCGCAACAGCCGCCCATTCACCTGCAAAGTGGACTCCGAACTGCCAGCAAGCCGCTCCGCCCATGGAGAATCCGCGAACTGCAATGCGATTCTCATCAATGGGATAGTGCTTCTTCGCATGGGCCAGCGCCTCGAAAGTATCGACTTCTCCGGCGAACTTGTTGGCGCAGTTGTATCGGCCGTACGGGTGAAGCACCAGAGTATTGGGAGGCGTAAACTCACCCCGGTTGCGACCGCGATCTGTCACAAAGTTGAGTTCGCTCAAGGTTTCGCCGCGACCGTGGTACCAGAAATCGAGGCGGAATTTGGCTGGTCCGGCCGATGCGTAAGAGTCGGAAACAACCATGCCGTAGGGTTGAACGGAGCCGTCTATTTTGCTGACGTATCCGCGCACGACTGGGCCGGTCTGCTTCTCCCATGGCGTCTTGCCTTCTGCCAGATCCGTTGCTCGCTGCATGCCGACTTTAAGTGCATCTTTGGCGGCATTGATCTCGCGAATATTGAAGACCTCATCGTATTGCAGTGCGTATCGAACGGCATTGTGATAGACCATGACGTCTGCGAGGAAGTCCTGCATTGCAGGGCGGGTTCGGAGGAATGTGATGTCTTGATCTATAAGCGCTGAGAACTGCTTCAGGCCTGCTTCAAGCTCCATCCGGTCGGCGGCAGGCACGGGAACACCCGGTTGAGGGATTCTCCGGACATTATCGGTCTGGTTATCCTGTTGGGCGGCCGCCACGGTCGGCAACGCCAGCCCAACCTCGATTGCCAACAGCAATGCAGCTCCAGAACAAACTCCACTCCACTTCGTCGTAGACGCCATGTTCATCAATCTCCTAAACCGGATCGCCGAGGTCATAGGCGTTGGTCACTTTAACTTTCACGCGAAAACCGCCGATGTTGTTTTGCC
>JBDUAM010000324.1:0-15155 GCA_040004655.1 Chthonomonadales bacterium
GGTTCATCTGCAACTTACAGCAGATGTCAACGAGGTCGCCCATATTCAATCGGTCGGCGAGGTCCCCTGCGCCCCAGGCGATGGCATCTCTCGCCATCTCGCCCTCTACCTTAAGACGAAGTTTCAGGTGCTGCTTATCTGCACCCATCCGGAAGGCATCAGCGACCGCCGCGCCTCGAATGATGAACAGAGGTTCAGAGTTCCCTCTGCCAAATGGCTCGAGCACACTCATCTCGTTGATCAGCGACTCCGTCGCTTCGTTGATTTTGATCTCAGCGTCCGCAACGAGTTCTGGGATGAAGTCTTCGGGAGTTAGAACACCCTTTGCAAACGCATTCATCCGTTTAGCAAATTCGTCGAAGTTCTGAGGGAGGATTCCCATGCCGGCTGCGTGGGAATGGCCTCCAAATTCGGTCAACAGGTCATGACAGGTAGTGATGCCGCTCAGCATATCAAATGGCCGAATGGAGCGCGCAGAGCCTCTGCCAACTCCCTTCTCGCGGTCGAAGGCAATGAGGACTGTTGGTCGACCCGTAGCCTCCACCATTTTACTCGCGACAATGCCGATCACGCCGGAGTTCCACGACTCGCCGCATAGCACAAGGCAGTAGGTCTGTTCCAGATCAATATCTGCGACCTGGGCCAAAGCTTCCGCTTGAATTCGGTGCTGCTCTCCCTGCCGATCCCGATTGGCGGTCTCCAGGAGTGTGGCGAGGGTGTTTGCTTCCGCCTCATCTCGCGTCAACATCAGATCGAGCGCCAACTTGGCGTCATCCAACCGACCAATAGCATTGATGCGCGGCCCGATTCTAAATCCAATGGAGCTTGCCGTAAGACTCTGCGCGGTGATTCCGCTTGCGGTGAGGAGGGATCGAAGGCCGGGTTTCTTCGTAGTTCGAATGGATTCCAGGCCGTATTTCACGAATATCCGGTTGTCGCTGACGATCGGCATGACGTCCGTCACCGTGCCGATGGCCGCGAGGTCGCAATACGCTCGGCGGTAACTATCGACCGACAGACCTAGATGCCGCACGACCGCCTCGCCCGTGCGATAGGCCACGCCTACACCGGCAAGTTCGTAGAACGGATAAATGGAGTCTTTGCGGTGCGGGTTTACGACGGCAACCGCGCGAGGGAGGAACTCGCCAGGTTCGTGGTGATCAGTGACCACAACATCGATGTTAGCCAGCCGAGCTTCTTCGACCTCGTCAATTCGCTGGATGCCGCAATCTGTCGTGATGATCAGCGCCGCGCCTGCCGCACTGGCATCCTGCACAAACTTGCTGCGAATGTCGTAACCGTCACGCTTGCGGTGAGGCACGTGAACCTGTACATCCGCGCCGAGTTTTTCGAGCAGGCGGGTCCAGAGGGCAGCGGACGTAATTCCGTCGCCATCGTAATCACCGTGGACGAAGATGCGTTCGCGTTTGTGGAGGGCAACTTTAATGCGCTCGGCGGCCTGGGCAGCGTCGGGCAGCAGAAATGGGTCGGGCAGGTGTGAATAACAGGGATTAAGAAATCGATCCGCGACGGCCGGGTCAGAAATACCGCGATTAACGAGCAGACGAGCAACAATGGGAGAGCAGCCGAGTTCTGTCTTCAGGCGTTCAACGGCAGCCGGTTCACTCTCCGCAATTCGCCATCGTTTACCACGCCAGGCACTCAAATTCCCAGTTAGTCCCTTTCAACCACGGTGATCGCTCGGCCATGCCACATAGCTCTGGCCGACCAGCCAATCACCAACCCAAACGCCATAGAGATTACGATGACGAAGAGCATCCGTGTGTTCCCAAATGGCCAGACGTTAGCCGGGTTCCAGTTCATCACCGCAAAGAGGGTGAGCAGAATAACGGATATTACGAGAATGACTGTACGAAAGTGGAGATGCTTTGTTATCGGCATCGGTTCAGGAATGGGCATTCGTTACCTCCCCTAAAAAGAGAGCCTGTGAAACTCAATATCGGTCAAGTTTCACAGGCCGCCGGCGAAATGCCGGGTTACTTAACCACGACGTGGACGTTTTTTCGCATTCGCTCGTATTCGTGCAGCCGCGGCGCTCTCGCCTTCTTCGCCTGATGGCGTAGTGGCGACAGGCGCTGCTACAGGCTTTGCAACCGGTTTCGGAGTGACGGAAGCTCTCGCGGCTGCGGCGGCCGTAGCTGTAACAACAGCAGCCTCGCCAACCTTCCGTTTCCAGAGAGCAAGCAACGGCGTCGCATTGAAGATGGACGAGTAGGTTCCACTTACAATACCAATCAACAATGCGGTCACGAATAGTCGAACCACCGGACCCCCGGCAAACAACAGCGCGAGCAGCGTCAGCACAACCGTCCACGAAGTTCGGACGGATCGAGCAAAGGTCTGCTCGATACTTCGGTCGGCGACTTCGTCAAACGTTTCGCCTTTGGTCTTATTCTTCAGGTTCTCACGAATTCGGTCAAAGATGATGATCGTATCGTGGACCGAGAATCCAATGACCGTAAGCATGGCAGTTACGAAGAGACTGTCGATCTGCCAGTTTAAGAAATATCCGAAGATGGCAAAGCCACCCCAGAGAACGCCGACATCATGAATAAGAGCGGCTACTGCGCATGTTCCGAACTTGAGACCTTCCATAAAATTTGGAATGGCAAACCGGAACGAGAGGTAGAGAATTATCATCACGGAAGCGAAGAAGACTGCCAGAATGGCGTTTCGCGTTAGTTCCGCGCTGATCGTTCCACTCACGTTTGAGAAGCCAACAATGTCACGCGTCTCTTTTTTCTTATTGACATCCGTCACGGTTTCGGTAGCGAAGCCGCCAACTTTCGTCCTTAGGCTGGCAATGACATTGTTTCGTTCGGTGTCATCCAACTTACGAGTAGTGATGAAGCTGCGATTATCCTGCGCCATCTGAACGCGAGCGTCCTTCTGGCCAACAGCTTCAAGCGCGCTCTGCACCTGCGATGCCGTGTGGCTGGCAGCAAACTGAACGCTGATTTCGGTTCCACCGGTGAATTCAATGCTCTTCTTAATTCCGCCCATACCCCAGAAGATAACACCCGGTACGAGGATTGCAAGCGAAATCGCGAACCATGTGTAGGTCTTTTTGGTGACGTTCAACTTTGGATGCAATCCGCCTGTCAATCCGTAGATCTTGTCGTTCTGACCAAACGGCGTTCCGGCAACCAGAAGCAAGAACGTTCGGGAACAGGTGATGGCCGTGAACATGGAGACGGCGACACCAATGGCCAATGTAAGTGCAAATCCCTTAACCTGCCCCGTACCAAACCAGTAGAGAATGAAACAGGTGATGAGCGTACAGATATTAGAGTCGGCGATGGCGGTGAAGGCTCGCTTGAAACCGACTTCAATGGACGCCATCAAGGTTTTGCCGGACGCTCGCTCTTCTTTCATTCGTTCAAAGATGAGGATGTTCGCGTCGACGGCCATACCGATAGAGAGAATGAATCCGGCAATTCCAGGCACTGTTAGCGTAATCGGGTACCCGAGGGCGCCTTTAAAGATGGCCAGAGAGAAGAGGGTGTAGAGACCGAGTGCAAGAGATGCGAGCACACCGGGCATCTTGTACCAATACAGCATGAAGACAAGAACGAGGCCAAGTCCAACAACGCCAGCCATCAGGGTCTGCTTGACAGCCTGCTTACCGAGCGTGGCTTCAACATTCACGACCTGCTCTTCAGTTAGCGGAACAGGAAGTGCACCTGCGTTCAATTGGTCTGCAAGGGCTTTTGCGGATTCGGCAGTAAAGCTGCCTTCAATAATTCCCGTACCCGGAATAACATCATTCACGGTCGGTGCGGTGATTAGCTTGCGATCGAGGAAGACGGCAAGTCGTTTGCCGATGTGGGCCCGCGTGTAGTCCTTGAAAATATCTTTCGCGTCATCTTGAAATTCAAAGTGGATGACTGGTTTGCCCGTGCCAATGTCAGCGCGGGAGTTTGACTTCAGTTTGTCACCGGCGAGAAGCGGCTCTTTGGAAAAGACTCTGCCTTCCAACTCGGCGTCGGAAATAGGCATTTTGGTCGTTGCATTAATAATTTCTTCGTAATCGGTACCTTCCGCGCCGGATCCGCCAGCCTTGGCGGGGCGAGTGGTCCACGTGCCGTTATCGAGTTCTGGAACTCCGCGGAATTCAAGTCGCGCGGTTGAACTGATCGACTTTCGGGCTTCTTCGCGATTAGTCAGACCCGGCAGTTCTACAATGATCTGATCTTCTGCCGATTTCACACTTACAAGAGGTTCAGCGACGCCAAGAGCATCAACACGGTGATGAATAATGTCTGCAACGGCCTGCAGCTTGCCTGAATCCCAGACAATGCTCTTGGGAAGTTTGTCCTTTTCAGCGTGTAGAACAACTCGCATACCACCCTGAATATCGAGTCCCAGGCGCGTCGGTCTGGTTGCGATTATATATGCCGAGCCTGCCACGAGGGCAATAATGAGCAGCAGCAAGCGCGTTTGCAAATTCTTCAAAACTAATAGTCCCCCATCGGGATTTGGATGACCGCGACGATGCAGATTACAACGGCGGAGTTTTCAGGAGGCGATTTTCCGTAATTCGGCAATCGACAACATCTGAAGCATACTATTATAGTCTCTGGGATATCATAAGTCAACGGAATATTTCACCGGTCGATCAATTGCAAACCTGTGCGAACCAATTTTGGGTGCAAAGCATGTACTTGTGCCGTACAGGGTGGTGACTTTACAATCTTTTTTGTGGCGAATTGAGAACCGACCGATGCATGCACTTCTGGCGCTGGGCGCACCGACTTTTGAGCTTCAACGAACGCAATGGGTCCCGCGAGATATCAATGAAGTGTTTGCATTTTTCGAGGACCCCCAGAATCTCCCCAAAATTACACCGCCATCGCTCGGATTCAAGATACTCTCTATGACACCTGATCATATTGACACCGGCACCCTCATCACCTATCGGCTGAAGTGGAACGGCATTCCGTACCGCTGGATCACTTTGATCAAGGAATGGGCGAAGAACGAGAGGTTTGTCGATACACAAATTAGCGGTCCATATATCCTCTGGCATCATACCCATACATTTGAGGCGATTGATGACGGTGTTCTGCTGAAAGACGTCGTTCGCTACCGATTGCCGTTTGGGCCCATTGGTGTGTTGATGCATCGTATGTTTGTAAAAAAACAACTGGAAGCAATCTTTGATTATCGCATCCAGAAAATCGGCCAATTATTGTCGGACGGCAATTCCTACTCGACGTCGCCCGGGCAACTCGATAGTCCTTGAGCTAAAAAACAATTCGCTTTCGCTTGCCCTGCCCTTTTGCTTCGTCGCTGCGATCAGGCGGACCCTCACTGTAAATCTCGTAATGTGTCTCATCGATCTTTTTGTACGCGAGGGGCTGGCCAGAAAACGGATCAATGGCCAGGTCGCCCAGTCTTAATTCGGAGATGTTGTTTGGGAGCCCATCATGCTCCCATCGGAATTTTCTAATCGCAGCATGCACGCCGAGCAGTTGAACCATGGCTTGATCTTTAACAAACCTGTCCTGTGCCATGCCCATTGCCGGCATTAGCATTCCTGCAAGTGCGCTGCCGGGAGTTGAGTTGTTGAAATCGGGAATGTCCTGCCGCTGCCAGGCTGGCTTCTTCAATTCTCCAAGGATTCGGTCGTAACCTTGACTTAGCAGCGCAGACGCATCAGCGATTATGGGGGCCAGGGCCTGAGGACCCGTGCTCGCAAATTGGCGTGCAATCGCATAATTGGGATCCATCGGATCAATACCAAGTGTATTGATGAATGCTTCGGGTTTGTTCTTATATTTTTCCAGAATGCCGATACAAAAGCCTTTCTCGCTTTGGACGATGCTTATTGTCGGGTCGGGCAGCCGCATCCAATCCCTTGCAATGGCAACCAATCTATCACAATCCTTCACCCCAAATTGCGAAATGTGCTGCACAATTCTTCTTATGACAAGTGAATCGATTGCGACTCCAACGAGCCCTCCAATTAACAAATCCGATTGAATGACGTAGCCAAGTTTAATGCCCGATGCAAAAGTGTCTAATGCACTATTGACCGTTCCATTCGCGAGTTCGACATACATCTTGACATTGAGGATGCGGGCGATGTTTCTAAAGCCAGCCATCTCAGGCAGGAGAGTTTCGTCATCCATCTTCTCCCGGGGATTCGTGATTGGTTTGCTCTGAGCGATCGCTAACAATCTCAAAACCTTTTGCACATCTGGGTCCAAGAGGAATTTGCGCTTGTCAGACAGGTTAAATACTGTAATCCCATCGCCAGGATCGGCAGTAAGGGTTTGGCGCAAATCGCCACGTTCCATCAAAATGTCGGTGGCAAGGACCAGCTCTTCGTAGCCGTTTTTACCCGTGGGGTTTGTGACCACGATTTCAAAATTTGTTCTTCTCTTTACCGGGTCCTGGGCGTGGGTACGCATAGACGAAGCCGCAACGACGAAGAACGCGACAAGAATGGGATCGAACTTCATGTTTCTCATTTCAAATTCCCTCCTCAACTCACGAGGATTCGAGTGACATCCAAGGGTTCAACAACCGCACGAACGGACGTTGTAAATGGAACGGCTTGATAGGTTTTGACCATCGCGGCCGTGTGCGGATCATCCGCCATGTGTTTCGAGATGACAACGTCGCCACCCAGTCAATCGGAAAAGTCCTAAGTTAAAAGACAATTCGCTTGCGTTGGCCAAGACCTTTAGCCTCGGCGCTTCGATCAGGCGGCCCTTCGCTGGAAACCTCATAATGTGTGTCGTCGATTTTTTTGTAGACAAGTGGCTGACCTGAGAACGGATCAATGACGAGATCACCGAGTTTTAGTTCGGCGAGATTGTTTGGAAGCGCATCGTGCTCCCACCGGTATTTCCTGATCGCCGCATGCACCCCGAGCAGCTGTACATGAGCCTGATCCTGAACAAACCTGTCTTGTGCTACGCCCATTGTTGGCATCATCATTCCTGCGAGTGTGCTTGCGGGAGTTGCATTATTGTAGTCGGGAACATCCTGTCGCTGCCACGCTGGCTTCTTCAATTCCGCAATGACTCGATCATATCCCTGATTCAATAGTGCAGATGCATCCGCGATGATCGGTGCTAATGCCTGCGGACCCATACTTGCAAACTGCCTTGAAATTGCATAATTTGGATCTTTAGGGGTGATGTTAAAAGCATCAATAAGCGCATCTGGTTTGTTTTTGTACTTCTCAAAAACGCTGATGCCTAACGTTCTTTCGCTCTGAAAGATGCTGATTGTGGGGTCTGGTAGCCGCATCCACTCCTTTGCAGTGGCTATCATTCGATCACAATCCTTCACGCTGAATTGCGGAATATGCTGGGCTATGCGACGGATAACCAGAGTGTCAACGGCAACTCCAATTAGTCCGCCTATAAGCACGTCCGATTGAATTACGTATCCGAGCTTTATTCCAGACGCGAATGTATCGAGCGCAAGGTTGACTCTACCGTCTGCGAGCTCTACATACATCTTGATGTTGAGTATGCGGGCGACATTTCTGAATTCCACCATTTCAGGGAGCAGTGTAGTGTCATCCATCTTCTCCCGTGGATTGCTGATAGGTTTGCTTTGAGCACGGGCGATTAAACCAAGTATCTTCTGCACATCCGGGTCGAAAAGGAATTTACGCTTGTCCGAAAGGGTAAGGGCCCCTCCACCATCCATCGCCTCTGGAGAAATCGCCTGCCGCAAATCAGCTCGGGTCTTCAGAATATCAGTGGCCATCACCAGCTCTTCATAGCCATTTTTGCCGGTGGGGTTTGTCACGACGATCTCAAAGTTAGTTCTTGGCTTTGTCTGATCCACAACCTGCGCTGAACACGCACCCGCCGTCACGACAAAAAAAGCAAGAGTGGTCAAACTAAATTTATTTGCTCTCATTTCAAATTCCCTCCTCATGTTACGAGGATACGAGTCACATCCACCGGATCAGTGACCCCGCGGACGGTCGTCGTAAATGGAACGGCTCGATAGTTTTTGACCATCGAGGCCGTGTGCGGATCATCTGCCATCTGTTTGGAGATGACAACGTCCCCGCCCTGGCTCTCGCGCTGCATTCGGGCCGCCAGATTCACCGAATGTCCAAAATAGTCCAACAGGTCATTCGCTCGAACGGCAATGGCAGGACCATGATGTAATCCCATTTTAACGATCAATGATGACTTTTCCTCTATCATGGCCAATTGAATTTCAATGGCAGCACGAAGTCCCTCGGCGGGATCGATGAATGTAGCCATAATTGCATCACCAATCGTTTTGACGACGGCTCCATCATGAGTCGAAATGATCCCTTTCATCAAGTCAAAGTGATCTCGCACCAGTTGGTAACTTGTCGCATCCCCGTGCTCCTGGTACATGGCAGTGCTGCCCTTCAGGTCACTGAAGAGGATACAGATGTGCTCGACTGCAATCTCTGTTCCAGCCGAAAGCACCTGCGAACCAAACTGGTCGCGGAACATCTGCAAACTGGTGACTTCCGCAGCCGTTACACAATCGCCGCGCCACGCCAGTGATTCCAGCGTTACGACCACTGCTTCAAGGGACTTGTTGGTAAGTGTCATCAAGGTGTTTAAAGAGAGGGTGTCTGCCGATCCCGTGAAGTGCAAGCGATCTGCCCCGGGTGAGATTTCGAAATCCACCACAGTACGCGTCGAGCTTTCGCTGTCGTTCACAGTTATTTCAAGTTGGCCGTCACATTGAAGACTTCGTAGTAGAAACGACCCCTCGGCCAATGTCAGTTTGGTATCCCGAACTTCACCGGGCTGTACATAGAACTGGGCGATAATGTGAGGTGACAGTCCCGGACCACCTACACAGTAGGTTGCATCGGGGACGTTCCGAATACTCGGTGCAACCCGAAAGCAGACCTCAACATTTTTGTCGAAAGTTACACCGTAGTCTATGTTGCAGGATGGACAATGGACGTTCGCGCGGACACCATCTAGATTCTGAAAAGTGCTCTTGGCCCCACGACAGGATGGGCAGAGGAGTTTCCATTGGAGTTCCAGCATTCCCGTTTTTGCTGCCAGGAGGCAAAGCCGCAAAACGTCTTTTCGATCTAGTCCCCATTCATCTGCCAGGGCATACGGCCGAATATGGTTCATCGCATCGGGGTCGCCGTTGCGAACAAAGTCCGCGAGGCGTTTGGCAATGGTGGGGTCGCCGCTAACCTCAGCCAGCTTAATCTGCAAGACACTTAAACGAGTCTTGTCTACAGGATAGGCCGTGGTGTTATGGGGAAAGGGGTTCTTGCTCGCTTGCCTTAGGTATGCGTCGATATTTCTGGCAGCAATAGCGCAGTCCGTGACGCTCTTATTTCCCACCACAACGGCAGCCAATTCACCAATAGCGTTTGCGGCGGTAATCTCCGCCCAGATGCGGACTTCCGTACCGCCATCCGGCAACGATTTCAGTTCGGTTCCGCCGACTATCTCACGAATCGGGCCACCGATGAACGTACGACACACGTTGTAAAAATCTGGTCGAACCCAGTTGAAAGGATGCTCGCGATACTTGAAATGAATTCCCGCCATTATTATGTCGGCGAAAGCTTCGCTTCCGCCGATTTGTCGAGGCGTGTAGCTGAACTCAATCGGTGGCAGCCCGATCTCCTGGTTCAGGCGCTCTGTGTGACAGAGCATCTCCCAGACATCTTCGCGAGACGATTTCAGTTTGATAATGCGTTCAAATAGCTTCATGGCAGTTGGGGTTTATTAGATGGGATTGAAAGCAGGGGTTCGGTCCGAGAATGTTGCAAGTTGTTTAATTCCGGCGGATCGTGCGACTTCTCTGGCCCTATCAAAGTCGGCTGCCAGATACGCCGGTTCATGTGCATCGGAGCCGAATGTGACTGTATTTCCACCAAACTCCACATACAATTCAACGGTTCGGAGCGACGGATAAGTTCCACCGGAGTGGTATCGAATGCCTGCGGAGTTAATCTCCAACAACGCATTCTTCTCCAACATGATGCCAAAGAGGTCGGTCAATTCATCCCGATAGCGGTTGGCATCGTACGGACCAAATGCGGGAACACCCCGCCGATTTGCGTATTCCAGATGACCGATGATATCGAATAGGCCCGTCTTAGCTGAATCTGTCACCGCTCGAAAATAGTCTCGGTAAGAAGTGTCTCGATCTCGAGTACTCAGGTATTCCGACGACATCACCATGACGCGATCTATATGGTGTACACAGCCCATTACAAAATCGAATTGGTGTTGACGCAGGTACAGCCCGATCTCATCCTCAAACCATCGCTGGTAGTCGATTTCTATGCCTTTGCGAATGATTAGCTGGCCGTCAAATTCGCTTCTGGCTGCCTCGATTTCCTTGCCGTAGAGGTCGTAATCGAAGTGAATGACTACCGGGTCGAGTGGGTCAAAGTCCTTGTGCTCCGTAAAGCCAATCTCATCCAACCCCAGTTCCACGGCACGTAGGCACTGCTCTCGAATGGTCGCCAGACCATCGTGCGACCGAAACGAGTGAACCTGATAGTCAATAGTGCAAGGTTTATAGCTCATGCTCGACGGTGGGCATTTCCATAGCTGGTTCCGCGCTGGCGCTCGTAATCTGCCAGGATTCGCGCGTACCCAGGCCATAGAAGAACGGCGTCTTCTGTCGCGCAACATGCAGGTTAATATGGAATTTGTAATAGACGATTTTGGATTTTGCCGTGTTTTCCGTTACAGCCACTTCTGTGCTGAACGACCCATGCTGATCGCCAGGCTGAACCTGTACGTTGGTACAGATCACCTTTAGATTCGTCGCACCAAGTTCGTCCATGGTCTGCCGAAGGATATTTTTCATCTGATCGGCGCCGCGCTGAAAGAAGTCGGTTTCCGGGCTGATTAACTGCATTACTCCGTCCACATCGCGTGATTGAAAGGCCGCCACACCGGTATCGACTATGTGTTGAGCAACATCCTGATTGAACGGACCGGCCGGATGATTCCCCAGAAATACCCAGGCAGTCACGCCAACTACCATGACAAGAAGGGCAACGATTAGCAACTTCTTCGATGAACGCTGCATGAGCCAAGGTCCTTTAGGGCTGATTTTGGAGTGGACTTACTTTTGGCATCGCAAATGCAGCTTTGCCGGATCGGTCGTGATCAGCGATAGAACAGTGAAGCACGTAAACCGATCCCTCCTTTTTCAGAGAGTAAGTCCCCTCTTCCGGGCACTTCAGATTGGCTGGTACTTCAAGAACGGGTGTGCGATTAAGATGTATGTTATCTATCGCAGAGAATTTTGCCTGCATTCCACGCGTAATTGCCTGCCTGTGATTGAAACAAACCTTAATCATATCCCGATGTTTGAAAGCCGGAAGAACAAAAAAGTAACCGATTAGGCCATTAATTATTACAAGGATGAAACATCCAGAGAGACAAGCAATGGGCGCTTTCAGGATGTTGTCAGCATTGATATTCGCGAAGCCCGATTTGTCGGGTGTCTGGGGTGGACCCTGCATTACATTATCCGTAGTGGTATTGCCAACGTCGGGAGGCTCTTAATGGTACCCGCACGCCGAACAGAGGGTTTTGCCAACAATATGGCGAAGTGGTTGCCCGTGAACCTCTATCCTCAATCTCAACTTGCTAATCTTCAGGTGGTGCGGCCATGATTCCGATTGGTGGATCAAGACGAATGGCCGCCGTACAGTCGCCGGTCATTCAAATCATCGGCGAACTCGTGCGTGATACTCCCGGCGCCATCTCCCTCGGGCAAGGAATGGTTTACTACGGACCGCCGCAGGAATCGATTGTCGCTGCAGCAGCCGCGATGGGAGATCCGGCAACGCACCGATATGGATCGGCGCTGGGGCATCCGCTTTTGTTGGAGCAGTGCCTTCGAAAACTTGCGGCTGACAACAATATTCGAGTTGGAGGGGATACCGAGGTCATCGTCACCGCCGGCGGGAATCTCGCGTTCCACCATACCGTGCTTGCGATTGCAGACCCGGGCGACGAGATCATCTTGCTTCGACCTTACTATTTCAATCACGAAATGGCCGTTCGTATGGCTAACTGCGTGGATGTTCTGGTGGACGTCGACGCCGATTACCAGCCCGACCTCGAGCGAATTGCAGCGTCTATCACTACCCGGACCCGGGCTGTGGTTACGGTTTCGCCAAACAACCCTTCGGGCGCAGTCTATTCTGAAGAACGGCTTCGAGCCATCAACAAACTCTGTGCCGAACGTGGCATCTACCACATCCACGATGAAGCTTATGAGTATTTCGGGTTTGACGGTCAGACAACGTACTCACCAGCTTCCGACCCAAATGCCGCCGGGCACACGATTTCCCTCTTTTCGCTCTCAAAATCCTACGGATTTGCTGGTTGGCGAATCGGGTACATGGTCGTGCCATCACCCCTGTTGCCTGCCCTGGGGAAGATTCAGGATACAACAATCATCTGCCCGCCGATTGTGTCCCAAATGGCTGCAGTCGCCGCGATGCAAGCCGGAAAACAGTTCGTCAACAGCCAGGTCCAACCGATAGCCGAAGCTCGCGAAGCGTTTGTCAATGAACTTTCGCCACTGCTAGGCTTGGAGAACATCGGACCCGGAGGTGGAGCGTTTTACCTGTTGCTATCCATGCCCGGAGATCAAAAACCATTGGACATCGCCACGCGGCTGATCAAAGAATTCGGGATAGGCATCATCCCCGGCGATGCGTTTGGGATCAAGGACAGATGCACCCTGCGTGTGTCATATGGCTCGATCACCGGGGCAGCTCTGGACGAAGGATTGAGTCGCCTGAAACAAGGTCTGAAAGCAGTTCTCTCCAACAGTTAGAACCACCTGCAAAATGTTTGTCCCACCCCCATTGTTGCCTGCCCTGCGGAAAATTCAAGACATAACGATCATACGCCCACCCATCGTTTCGCAGATGGCTGCAGTCGCCGCGATGCAAGCAGGCAAGGAATTCGTCAACGGCCAGATCCAACCGATTGCAGCAGCCCGCGAAGCCTTTATTAATGAACTTTCGCCACTGTTTGGCAGGGGAAACATCGGTCCGGCGGGCGGAGCGTTTTACCTATTTCTATCAATGCCGGGAGATCAAAAACCACTCGACATCGCCACCAGGTTGATATACTGCGAATGTTATAAATTCAAAAACCAGATTTTTGTATAAATGAGTTACTCTTTAATACCTTATAGGAGGATTACGAATGCCACTGTATTTGTGGAACCAATATACCAAGCCGGAATTGGCAAAGGTTGCTCAAGATATTATTGGGGATAAATTGAGTGATTGTGGATTTGAAGTAAAGCGAGAGAACATTAAAGATCATGGATTCCATATGAATGCTCAAAGTGAGAATGGTTCTTTCCTTCGTTTTCAAGTGCGATCGTGTAGGTTTCCAGCGGGAATGCGATCGAACTACATTTTTACTCCAAAGTCCAAATTTACAATTGACAATTCATCATACATGTCCGTTGTGTTGTTCGTTGACGAAGTTCTACCTGATCTTTATCTGATTCCTTCCAGAACGTGGGAGCAACCTAACAAACTGTTCAAAGATTATGATTATGGGAAACCAGGACAGAAAAGTGCTCCAGAATGGGGAATTTACATAACAAGGAAGAACTTACAGTTGTTGAGTGAGTTTAAGTTTGAAAACATACTCGACAAACTATCCAGTTAGTGCATTCAATTTCACAGTCCCGGCTCTCATACACGTTAAAATGATAAAAATGACAATTCAAATAGTGCTTGAACAAAGTTACATTCGGGCAGAGTTAATCCCTTCGGGAAAACGATGTCTTACGGCAATGCAATTGATTGAATGGCTCAGTTTGAAGGAGAACTGTCAATACTCCGCGAATCGGCTAATGGGAATGTTATAGATAACAAAGGCGGTATGCAAATTTGAAGATGCTCGATTGGCAATTGGATGAGAACACTCTGGAATGGATCAAACATATTTCATTAGCCGAAGGAATAGTTCACGCCCCTCAATTCCCGGGCAAAGAGTTTGTTGATGCAATCTGGCTCGACTATATAAGTAATGAAAAATATCCCAATTTCTGTTACTCAGAAAAAGATTTACTCATATGCAGCCCCGAGAACATAGTACGTTGCTTTCATTATGAACATATGCTGGAGGGTCTGGCACTCACTATTATGTGGGGCAGAATGTGGCGCACTCAACCTTTAAAGTATATGACAGATAAGCACTCTCTGCATTCTATATTGATCGATTGTGCAGCATCAATTGTTGAGACGAACAGCATCGAACAAGCATGGATAATGTTACGGAAAGAGTTGCAGTGGACTGATGTTATGACATCCAAAACTCTACATTTCTTAGCTCGATCTCAGGGTTTTGAACAAAACCCGGGTGTTGCAATTGACAATGCAATAATCATTGAGATCTTTTGGCCCGAGTGCGTAACACATTTGAGAAGACATGGTTATCCAACGATAGAGTGTCGTTTATTCTGTAAAATGACCGGGTAATTCTTCGGTTGTGTGATTGTCTATAAGTCCTTCGTTGGGGTCAAGTAGAGCTTCCCCGTTTCCCAGGCTTCGGACTTCTCCATCAATATTGCAGAAATCAAGCGCAGACAGGAAGCCTCGTTGGGAAATATTCTAGCTACACGGGTTCTACGCCGAATCTCCTCGTTTAGCCTCTCCAGCGCGTTTGTAGTGCGCAACAGTCTGCGATGAGTAGATGGCAGTGTGAACACCATTAATCCTTCGTGGAGGTTCTCTTCCATCCATACGGCAAGCTTCGGTGCAGATTTAGCATACTTTGTAACGGCGGCTTTTAGCAAGGTCTCGGCGCAGGATAGATCTTCTGCATTGAATATCCCGCGGATCGTCGAGGCGACATCCTCCTTCATCTCTTGTTTGGGAACATAGGCAGATGCGTTCTGCTGGAGGTGGAACTGGCATCTCTGCCACGGCACGCTTCCAAAAACGGCTCGGCGAGCTGCTTTCAAGCCAGCGTGGTCGTCACTCACGATCATTCGTACTCCACTAAGGCCGCGCTGAACAAGACTCTGGAAGAACTGCCGCCAATGGACCTCTTGCTCGGAAAGGGAGATCGATACACCCAGTATCTGTCTACGCCCCTCCAGATCGACGCCAAGCGCGATCAGAACAGCGGCATCTT
>JBDUAM010000185.1:0-15100 GCA_040004655.1 Chthonomonadales bacterium
GTGACTTTTTGCCGACCATAGTGGCTTCCGTCTGGAAGTTACCATCGGCGTTGAAGGTAATGGTCGCCGGACTGGGACCGCCTTTGATGTCCCATGTGCCGACGAGGTTGTGGCTTTTGTTTCCGCAACCGATCAGGCCAACCAGTACAACCAACTCAACGTAAAATCGAAGTTTCATGGCAATCTCCCTTGTTTTGATTACTTCCGGATCACAACCTTCTTCCCATCACTCTCTGGATACCTGTTGAAATCGATCGTGTACTTCCACCAGTTTGCGAGCTTGCCGTCTGGGCCTCGACCCTCTGCTTTGGGTAGATGGTACAGCCACCACCGATGGTGACCTCGAATGTCGCCATTGCCCCAGTCGCTGGCGGTGACGAGGCGCTTCTTGCCGGTCATGTTGGGGTAGTCGAGCCAATCATCACAGTTGCTCCAGACATAGGTTTTGGCTCCCCACTCGTAGTCCTTGGTGCTGTTCGGTGCAAAGTGGACGTTGCCGCAGTTCGATCCACCCGCAATATCCTTTTCACGTAGCGTGAACTTGCTCCAGGTGTTGATGGGCTTCGGCTCCCATTTTTCGTAGACGTGCCACATGATGCTCTCAGTACGGTGGCCCATGTCTTCCAGCATCTCGCCCACGCCACGCTCATAGTTGAAACCCATGATCACGAAGTTGCGCGGACACTTGATGCCCTGCACCGGGTCAGAATTGCACTCGTAAGCGTGATCGCCGACCATAGTGGATTCATACATACCGCTGTATGGCATCGACATTACCCAGATCTCGTCGATCTCACCCTTCGCTACGCGGTCTGCCAGATGGTATTCGCGGATGAACGCCGGATAGTCGAAAGCATCCGGCTGGTGCCAGCCCTTGCCGCTGCGCATGCAGGTCAGAAACTCGGCCTCGCTGTACTGGAAGCCGTCCTTCTTCTTCGGGAATGCATCCACATCCATCCACTCCTTCACCTGGAAGCGCACGGTTCCACCACTGCAATCGCGCAGGTCGGAGTTGTAGGCGTCGACCAGGTAGTGCGGATCCATCCACTTCGCCACCTCGTGCAGACGCTTGCCGCCCTCACTCTTGATAATGGGGTCGAAGTTGATGACCAGCACTTTTGGTTTCATCGGCACGTGGGCTACGTCGGCGCTGCCCGTGATGGCAAGGCAAGCAGCTCCGAGAATGATCTTCCAGGTTTTCATAACAGTCCCTCCAGAGGGCGGTTCGCGACTAATGGCTTTATTGTACCGAGAATGATGTGAGGACATCACAATTGCCAACTTTGAAACGTTACGCACAAGCAGATCGTTAGCAGGGGCTCAGGAGGACAATATGTAACGTTTGTACTCCGAATGGAACACAATTACTTACGATGAAACTGAGCAAAGCGAAAATTGTTGTCTTTGCAACCGCCGGAGTCACCGTGGCGCTCCTGGCTGCCATTCTGTTCCCCTACATACGCTACATCGACCGCGACCAGGCGATGCACAACGCCATCACCCGGGATGACAAGATTACTGTCGCGCGACTTCTGGACGGTGGGCTCGACACCCTCACGCAGAGCAACGCGCTTGTCTATGCCTGTACTGAGACCCGGGTCGAAATTGTACGCATGATGCTGGAGCATGGTGTTGATCCGAATAATCGAGACTATGAAGGCAAGCTGCCATTATCCTGGGCGATTATCTTTGCGACGGGAACGTCTGAAAAGCGGTATCTACCCGTGATCAAACTCTTATTGGAACATGGCGCACAGATTAACACGGGTGTGCCCGGATTTCTCCCACCCCTCAGCGAGGCAGCAGGTTACGATGAGCGCGAGGTGATTAAGCTGCTTCTGCAACACGGCGCCGACGTGAACTACCACAATTCCCGGCATTCCACCGCGCTCTACGAAGCACAAAAGTACGCTAACGCTCCCACTACAACGGTATTATTGGCCGCCGGCGCCGACCCGTTTATTCCGGGATTAGACGGCAAACTGCCCATTGATAAAGCAAGATTTATCAACCGTGTCGTCACCGTGGGTCTTCTCAAAGAGGCGATGGCGAAGTGGAAACCTAAAGCAACTAATGGACACCAGAAATAGAATGCAAGTCCCATGAGCCTGAAACGAATGAACGTAAAGCGTATAGTGATCGGCATAGTATTTTTTGCCATAGGCGTCGTGGTATTGGTGGCCGGTTCTCACATATGGCAGGACCAGTTAAACAAACGATTGATCACCTCAATACACTCGGGAGATGACCGAGCTGTTGCAAGACTACTGGATGTTGGCGCCGACCCAAATGCCGATGTATATATTCATCTACCCACTCAGTCCTTGAAGAATAACATTCAAATGGAGTATCTGGTTCGACAGAACAGAACGCCAATTATTCAAACACCAATGGAAGCCGCCTGTAGGTCGCAGAAACCTGAGATTGTCAGGCTATTGCTTGAAAAGGGAGCAAACCCCAATGCAATCGATATGTTTCAGCGAACTCCGCTGATGCTGGCCATCCATTATGCGGGCATGATGACTTTGCAGCGTGCAGGAATTCAATATCGTAATTTCCAATTTCCTGGCTTTCAGATGATGTACACGAGTCAACCCCTCATCAACAACCATGATCCCAGAGAGGATGAGATCATTCGGCTGTTGTTAAAATATGGCGCAAACGCCAGATACTATTCCAAACAGACTACTTCGGCGCTTTACTGGGCTGCCTCGTATGGAGATGCACCCGCAGTTGGACTATTACTTGCCGCCGGTGCAGACCCTCGTCTCGCTGGCACAAGCGATATTCTGCCAATATGCGTTGCCCTCAGGCAGGGTTCATGGGATATTGCCATTGCTCTCAGGGATGCAATGTTGAAGAATAGAAACAGTTTGGCTATAACTTATAAGCCATAATCAATTTCAGGATTCTTGTTGCTCTACGCCGAACTAACTTCTTACAATAATCCCGCCGACCCGAGGACCCATTTGACCGATACCGCTGCGCCTGCCACCAAACCTGTTCCTGCCTATGCCTACGTCGTACCCATGGCCCTCTTTGGTGTTCTCACCTGGGTGGAGAGCCAGTTCCCCGCCCAATACCCGCAGCTCTACATCTTAAAGGCAATTCTGGTGACGGCCGCGCTCGTGGTCTTTCGTGCCAACTGGCGAGAAGTAAAATGGGATTCAAAGGCGCTCATCCCCGCGATTGGCGTGGGGATACTGGTGTTGGTCGAGTGGATCGTGGTGGAGAAGTACCTGTCCTATCCACATATGGGCGCGCGGACCGCTTACAATCCGTTCAAAGCTATTGCCGACCCCGGGTTGCGCATGGTTTTCATCGGGGTGCGCATGCTTGGCCTGACGCTCATGGTCCCGCTCATGGAAGAGCTTTTCTGGAGGTCGTTTCTGATTCGCATTATCACGAAGCCGGAGTGGCAGGAGATGAATCCGTGGAATTTCTCGTGGATGGCGTTTAGCGCGGTGGCCGGATTGTTCGCGCTGGCCCACCCGGAGTGGTTGGCGGCAGTCATCTGCGCGGTGCTGTACGGACTTCTACTGCGGCAGACCAAAAGCCTCTTCGCCTGCTTAGTGGCGCACGCGGTAACCAATGGGTTATTGGGAATTTACGTCCTGGCTGGCGGCAACTGGACCCTCTGGTAGGTTTTACTTCTTTATTCCGGCTCGCGGGTCCCTCTGCTCTACCCACGCCTGAATGTCTTCAAAGTTGGGTGTCTCAGTCACCACTCCCACTTCATTGATGCAGTAGGCCCACGGAGTTCGTGGTACACCAATGGCAACGGCGAGGTCGTTGTCAAGCTGATATCGTTCCAGCGTTTCTGGCCCCGAAAACGACACTGTATACTTCATCATATCCAGCTTCAACGACTTCGCGAATCCATCCAGCTTTGCCCGAGTCTTCGGTATATCCAGACTCGTAATATCATTCTGGTTTGCAAACAGCAAGTCGTGCATCTCCCAGAACTTACCCTGGTCACCGGCCGCCTCTGCTGCGCGTGCGAACGTGCCCGAGTTGATATGGTCTGGTGCAGCCCTGAACGAATGGTAGACAATTCGCAAGTTCTTTTTGTGCGCATTAAAAAGGTCCAGAAGTTTTGGGTGCATTCCTGCGCACTGGGGGCATTCAAAGTCTGAGAAGACCACAACCGTAAGGGCTGCATCATTTTTTCCGCGAATGTGGCTTGTGGAAGTTACAAGCGCCCCCTCTTTCGGCATGGCCTTTTTAATCGCGCCTGGTGGCGGGGCGGGTGGTTTCTCCATGAGGGAGGGCAGAATCACGAATCCGACCAGCGCCACCGCCGCAACCAGAATCACGATAAATAGTTTCGCTTCAGAGGATACTTTCATGCGGCTGCCTTCATCACGAATTTAGGAGTTGTTAGTCGTTGCAACTTACTCGACAGTTGCTCTTGGCGCCGGCTTCGGCAATCCGTCAGCCAGCCATGTCTTAATATCGTCTGTCTTCGGCAGATAAGTAATCCTACCATCTGGCGCAATCCCAATACTCCATGGCGTTGCGCGCGCCTTTGCCGTCAAGGCTAGCTCATTGTCTTTTGCGTATGCCTCTGTCGCCTCTTTCGAATTCACGTCGGCCTTAAACTTCACCATGTCCAGCCCGATGCTCTTGGCCAATGTATCAATCTGTGCAACCGTCTTATCTTTGTCTGGTTCGAGCAGTTTGTCCTGATTCTTGAAAAGGATGTCGTGCATCTCCCAGAATTTGCCTTGAAGACCTGCTGCTTCTGCCGCTTGATCCAGTGTCTTGGAATTGAAGTGATCCGTTCGAGCCTGGAAGTTGTGGTAGACCAGAGCCAGTTTGTCTTTATTCTTCTGATAAAGTTCCTCTATCAATGGAGCGGATTTCATACATTGCGGGCACTGAAAGTCCGAAAACGTAACTAGAACGTACTTCGCATCTTCGTTCCCACGAATATGACTGCCCTTTGGAACAAGCACAGACTTAGTCAGCTCAGGATCCTTTATTGTTACCGGATGGTCGGGCAACGGTGACTTTTCCGGCTTAAGAGTCGGTACAACCGCGAATGCCACCAGTGCAATGGCGGCTACCAGAATCGCTCCAAATATCTTCACTTCAGATGACATTTTCAAGACAACTCTCCCTCGGGAGCCTGTGGCGTCACGACGTCAAAGGGCTTCCTGTTCATTCGTTCTATGAGTGCGGTGATAAAGATCAGGGTTACGATAATGGCGCTCGCCACACAGTAGCGACACCAGTGATGGATAACATACGCTTCCAGATAGGTGAGCCATCCAGAGATGGCTGTACTGAATCCACTAACCAACAGTTGGACCAGAGGAAGCTTTCGCGACAGTGTTGAATCGGGCTGAGCGACCCGCAGAAAGCTAACCACCACCATAAACAGGTACATCCCGAGGCCAAAGGTCGCGGTAGGAATTGCTTCGAGAGCCTTGATGCCAAATCCATGGGCCGTGAAGTGCTGCGCAACGTACTCGCAGTCCTGCATAGGTCCGCATTTCAAGTCCGCGATTTTCAGATGAGCCAAAGTCAAGTACAACGCGACAGCCGATCCCGCAAGCGATAATATGAAGATTATTCGATTGAAAATCGGGTTACTCATGCGTTCGATAGTATACCTTTGGCCACGTTAAGGGTTCTTAATGGGCTTGATCGGTTCGGGCTTCTTGCCATCTGGTGCAGGGTTCGGTTTGCCGGGTTGTGCATCGGGCGTATCTTCGTCGTCCACATTGATGATCGCCATGCCCTTCTTCATCGTGAGCCCCTCGGCGCCCTCTTTGGTCAAGACCGTTACGATTTCTTTCGAGTCCGCCTTCATGCCCTTGGTGTCTTCAGCATGCACCGGCGGATAAAGCACCAGTCGTTCTTCCAACCCAAACCATTCGGCATGTTCGGCGGTCAGAGTGCGTGTCTTGTCTGAGAGCTTCTGCACCACCTTGAAGTTGCCATTCAAAACGGCATGTTTCTTCTCTTTGGCGTACTCATATTCCAGTTTGTCACAGGTAATGGTCGCCGGGTTTTTGCGAGCGGACGATGGACCTTCATCCTGTTTTCCGGGCGAATCCAAAGACGCCGTTCCGTTTGCCGGATTAAGTGTCACCGGAGCAGGAGCCATCGGTTCCGGTTTATCTGACTTCGGCTTGACAACAATCACTACGCTGCCAGTAACCACCGCGAGTCGCTTTGCCTTTGCGAAATAGGTCACACACTTCTCGCCGGTGATGTCGGCCTGTTTGTCGACCACGGACATATTTCCGATTGCCGTCGCAACCTGGTTCTCACCGTTGTCGCCCTTTGGCGGCTTCTGATCTTTCGGTCGATTCTTAACTTTAATGTCATCTGCCTTAAAGACGGTTCCCTCTTCCAGATCCGTGATGGTCGCTTTCTTCATGTAGGACATCGAGGTCGCTTCATCCTGTTCAAACGATTCGTACACCGCATGAAGCTGTTTGGGAGGTTTGGCCTGACCCGCCCTGGCGTCACCCTGTTTTGGCGACACGAGTGGCGGCAGGGTCTTGCGATCTTGCGCCAACACATACGCTGAACCGAGGATGCAGATGGTTCCAAATAGTATTGGTAGTGATTTTGGTTTCATTAAAAATTTCCGCCGCCAACGGAATCGGGGTTGGAAGGATCGATGCTGATGAGCGCGAGTCCGCTGCCCGTTCTGAGGTGCGCGAGGCCAGCGGCTGGCTGTTTCGATCTCTGTTCGCTCGCCAGACCACCCTTATCCAGTTGAATCTCCGCGCTCTCCGAATGGAATTCCAGACCCCGACGCTTGCCGGACACTCGACCAAAACATCGCACCAGACCCGCGTTTACATCCCATGTCATGTTATTCGCCTGCACGGGGAACCCGTTGAATTTTGCCTCGGCTCCCTGCGGACACTGCACAATCCGGCGCTTCGGCGAAAAGAGGACGTACGGTGCGGAGATAGTTTGTCCCGCAATTTTCCCTGTCATCCCACGCTCGAGCTGCACCGAATCTTCCCTCTCCGACCAGATCGCCTGGTCGGCCATCAACACGTCATTCGCCACCGATTTTAATTTGATGCCGCCATTAATCTGAAACTGCTGCATCTGTGGATCGTAAACGGCGTCGTGCGCGGTGAAGGCTGCCTCCGCCTTGCCATCGCGATAGAGTTTTCCGTTAGATACGCGCGTAAATTCCGCTCGACTATACGTATCCATGCCACCGTATGCAGACCGCTTCAAAATAATCTTGTCCGCCTTCACCTGCCAGTCCAAAACGCCCGATTTTCTCGACAAGATCTCCGCGCCATCCATCTCAATCCCTACGTCCGCCATCGGGTCGGTCGCATTTGTCGGATTGACAGACGGATCGTACCGCTGCACCACGCGAAAGAGTCGCACTAATCCAAACAGTACGAGCAGCACCAGGATTGTAGGGAGAACTCTCTTCATCACTCTTCCATACGGCCAATAATTGCTGGCTCGTTACAGGAATAGCATAACAAATACAAACGCCCCTCACCGAAGCAAGGGGCGAATGTATGAAGCTGTGCGAGATTATCGCGGGCAGACAAACACAGGTGGAGGAGGAGTGGACGCATCTGCATAGACCGTTATGGTGCCAATCTGATTGTCCTGACCACTTGTGACGCTGAGCGCCGGAATACAAGGTCCGCCAGCGTTCGCCAATCGCGTCTGATCGTAAAGCGATCCTGCGAAGGCCATGTAGGCGGTTAGATAACCGGTGGTGCCTGAGAAATCAACTCCAAAGAGTGTGGCGCCAGACGGAACGGTGATCTTGTAAAATCCATCTTGGTTTGATGCCGAATTATGTACCGTGGTTCCGCTGCGAAGCGCCACACCGGTTGAAGACCTTAGAACTACGTTTACGCCATTCACGCCTGTCACGCCACCGTTAGGTACTACGTAACCGCAAACGACCGTAACGCCAGAGCCGGCCGCACTCCCGCAGGTACCTGGACCCCCACCGCCGCCGGGGTTACCGCCACCACCACCGCCACCACAACCGATAAGAGCCGAAGCAGCCCCGATAGATGCAACCAGAAGCAGGTTCTGCTTCCAAGAAGCGGGGCTAAACATTGCCCTAAAATTCATGAACATTCCTCCTGAAGTCGTGTGCCCTGATATCGGAGCGGCGCACAGCGCTCAACGCATATTTGCGATGAGCCAATTGGCATTATACAATAGCACCGTTGGGGAAAGCAAGTGCAGACTATAAAGCATAACCTTAAAGACTTGCGTTGGGTTACGCCCGTTGTCATTTTTGTGGAGTGAATTACTTCTGCTCCTGGGGGACGTACGGGGAAGTTTTCACTGATCCACCGATTACTACATTGTCTCTGCCGGTAACATTTACAATTTCTGTTCCCCGAAGTCCTTCTTTTACCACTTTCAAGTTGCCATGATTGAGACTTGTCTCCACGTGCAGACGGTTCGATCAAATGCCACCTGATATTCATACGAAGTTTCCGCACGTTTCAGCACCAGTGGATAAATCAATATGATCTACTCGCGTGGCGGGCCGACGGTCTCCCCATTCGGGTGGCCACCATTCCAGTTATAGATGGTCCCGGCCAGTCTACCGTAGAGCCTGTCGTGATCGAATATCTTGGTTGCCGGTTTTAGTGTCACCACATGTCCATCGGCAGCAGCGACATTTAGCCGACCCGAATGGGGACGCGAATAGCGGTCAGGCTGCGTCGCCAGGTCACCATAAGTCGAGGTGGTAAACCAGCCCGATTTTCCGGGAACCTGAAATCGGCCGCCCTCTACCAGCATAGCCGTTTGCGCCGGCATCTCCAAGTTTTCGATGGGGAATGGCCCAGGCCCGAACGTTCCGTAGAATCGCTCGTTCAAGGTGCAACCCGCTGGGAAATCGTAGCCTGACTGGATCTCTTTCGCATCCGCAACAGATAGCAGCGGACAGACGAGCTTTTCATCCGACGCGACGTAAGATCGGAGCAGATCGGGCCACGACCGCCACTCACCATTGGGGCCCTCGTAATTGGGAATGGGCAGTCGACTGTCGTGGTCCTGCGCGTAGAGTAGGATTGCCGTGGAGAGTCGACGCTCAATGGTGACACAAGCTGTCTTGTCCATCTCTTTTGAGCGCTCGCTGATTGCACCAGTCAGGAACCAGATGGCAACAACTGCGCACGCACTAATAATAATGGGGACCGTTGATAAACGGAATCCCTCAGGCTGCGGGGCGTTGATTTCGTTTTGCACGTCGGGGTTTCTGTGGTTCCGTGGTGATTGACTTTACTCGTGTTGACGGTCCGGCGGCGGGACGCGTTGCAGTTGATTTTGATGCTGATTTTGCAACGGGCGTTCGAGCCTTTGGCACTGCGGGTTTGCCAAAAATGAGGCTCAATTTTGCCTGCCCGGCAGCGGATCGACCCCAGGAGATGAAGCAGATAAATCCAAATATTGTGGCAATAGAGAGGATGAGGGACGGATTCAAGTTCTGCTCCGGGCAAGTGACTGGATACTGACTATTTCGTGCTGACTGGGAGCTTCTCCTGCCTCTGGAGATCTATTGCGATAGATGTTAGCAGGGCAAATTCTTCTAACGACAATGTCTCGCCACGTCTGATGGCATCGATGCCGGCGCCTTGAATGACGGATGCTGCTTCCTCCCTGGTCCAACCTGTTCCCGGAGAGCAGAGTGTGTTGGAGAGAGTCTTTCGTCGTTGTTGAAACGAGGCTCGTACTATTCTGAAGAATAGCGCTTCGTCTTCTACCTGTACAGTTCCGCCGACCACAGGTTCCAGTGAAATGATGGAGCTGTCGACGTCCGGTCGCGGCAAAAAGCAGTTGGATGGGGCCGATCCGCAGATCGCCACGCGCGAATGAAACTGCGCGTAGACGCTCATGGCGCCGTACTCTTCCGTCGCGGGTTTGGCCACCATGCGCTGACCAAACTCTTTCTGCACCAGCAGCACGATCCGCTTGATTCGAGCTTTGTTGGTGAGAAAGACTTCCAGAAGTGGGGTCGTGATATAGTAAGGAATGTTCGCGACCACCACACCCGCTTCGTCACCGAAGGCTTCGTCCATCAGGGCGTTATGGTCCAGCTTGAGAAAATCGGCGTGAATGATCTTCACGTTCTCGCGACCTTCCAGCGTTTTGGCAAGGATAGGCAGAAGAAGTGGATCAATTTCAACGGAGGTTACAAAACTGGAGTATTCGGCGAGGGATCGGGTAAGCGCCCCGAGCCCTGCGCCGATTTCCAATGTGCGGTCCGAAGATACGAGGGCGGCTGCCCTCACAATTCGATCCAGCACAGATTGATTACAGAGGAAGTTCTGCCCCCATCGCTTTCTGGGCCTGAGCCCCTGCGATTTGAGCAATTCGTTGGCTATTGATAATAGAGCGGGATCCATTTAGTTAATCAATTAATCCCGTTTGCCGAATTTCGAAATTTAGAAATGTCTCAGTCAAGGATATGAACTGTGACTCTCTTCCTTCCAACAGCCTGGGCTTTAGAATAGGTATTCTCTCCCAGGTCGATCCGGCTTCCTTTTATGGCGCCGCCAGTGTCAGCAGCAACCGCATATCCGTAACCATCTATGTAGAGCCTTGTGCCGAGAGGAATGAACCTCGGGTCGACAGCGACAACGCCATGACCGATTTTTAGTCCCGTAGCCGTCCTTCCGGATCGGTTTCCCCCGTTTTCACTGGGGTCGGGGCTATAGCCGGTAGCCGTCATCGTTACGACCTTTCGTCCGGAGAAATACCCTCCGCGGGAAGCGAACCGTTTCGTCTGGCCCACCACCACGATCTCCGTGGTAGTCTTCTTCGTCATTTTTGAGTGGAGCGCCTCTCGGCTGACTTCCTCTCCATTTTTGAAGGAGACCCTGTATGTAGTTTTCTTTTCGCCGTTTATCCCGGCGCGAACGGTCTTTGTGGTACCGCTGCGCAATTCAGAGCTGCTTTTCCTGAGGGTGGGATATGGGATCGGCTCGCTTAGTTCAATGAGCTTATCTTCATCCGCGACCTTCTCCCCGAAAGGATCGGCCAATGGCGGATCTTGTACGCCCGTTTGAATGTTGCTGTGACTGTCCGCGCGCACAACTTTCACACTTAACAACGTTCCTGAAACAAAAAGTCCAAAATCGATGCTTGCGAAAAAGCGTTGCATCCGAACAGAGCCTAGAGTTGACAATACGTGTCACTCCTTTCTGCTCTTCTCTATGTTACTGAAGAGCTACCCTTTTGGATACGTCAACTACCTCCTCTTAGTCTTACACGACGGTGAATAGTCTCACCGACGCCGGTCATTGCCTCGGCAGGCTTTGTAGTATAGCACAGGAGGTTCTTAGGGGTCAACTCCAAGTAGTAGACAACTGTCTAAAATTGCAATGCTATCCGCCTTCCGATGTACCGAAAGATGTCTGTGAAAAGTGCCGATTCCACGCTCAGATTTTGTTCCATTTTTTCGGTAAACTAATTTTCATCAGACGGTCGAAGAAGTTTATCTGTGTCCTCGATCTGCGGATTTCCAGCCGGTCGCAAAAGGTAGCTCGCCTCAGCCGGAGCGCGCCCAACCCACTCATGGTTTGAGTCCGGAAGAAACGTCACCGACGGCTGCGGATCGCTCGTTCGAGCATTAACTGTCATTACCAACCATCCGCCCGGCACGGGCGTTCGCCACATCGGGGCCTGATAAGTGTGTGATCGTCTGCCGTCGCCTTCAATCAGCGCTTGAGTCGCCAGATATTCCCAGTTCAATTCATCCTCCAAATAGCGTATTAATATTCATCAGACGTGCCGCGTATAGAGAATGGCTTCACCAATTGACCAGGCAAAAAACTCGAAACCCTGTCTCCCCGCGTGAGGTAGACTCTTATATAGGAGAATCACACCATGATCAATCTTCTCGCCCGCTGGATTATCAGCACAATTGCCCTCGCGATTGTTGCACAAATTCCGTTTCTGGAAATCACCTACAAAAGCACCGTCGCGTTAATGATGGCGACGGTCGTCATGGGCATGTTCAACTCTTTTATAAGGCCGATGGTTGGACTGTTTACCTTGCCGCTCAACTGCTTGACTTTTGGGCTCTTCGGGTATGTGGTGAACGCGGTGCTCTTCAAGGCCACCCACCTAATTGTTCACGATTTCGATTGCTCCTGGACAGGCGCATTCTTTGGTCCAGTCCTCATGGGAATTCTGAGCGGAATCCTCTGCAGCATCCTTCCCGATAAGATCGCCGGAAAGAAGTGACCCGGGTCTTAGCACGTACTTTTAACAATAACTCTGCCTCCCTCGGAGACGTCTTTTTATGCGATTGATCATTGTGACAGGCACATCCGGCGCAGGCAAAATGACCGCCGCCAATTACTTTGGCGACATCGGATTCTACACGGTGGACAATCCACCACCGGACCTTCTGCCGCAGCTCGCCGCGACGTGCAAAGCGCAGGGTCGAGAGCGAGTGCTGGCGGTAGTGGATGCGCGCGCCGGTGAGTCTCTGCGCAACGCTGGTGAGATGCTCGACAAACTCCGAGAGCAGTCCACGCCCGCGGAGATCGTCTACCTCGACGCCAGTGACGAAGTGCTCGTGCGAAGATTTAAAGAGACGCGCCGACCCCACCCCATCTTTCAAGAAGGTCGCGGCTCCATCCTCGACGCCATCCAGACCGAACGCGGCATGCTGGATGAGATGCGCGCTCGGGCAGAGCGTGTAATTGATACGTCCAATCTATCTCCGAGCGAATTGGCGCACATGCTTGCTGCAGTGATTGGCGAATCATCTGGTCCCCGGCTCATGGTGAGCGTGGAATCGTTCGGGTTTAAGCATGGCCTGCCGATTGATGCCGACCTCGTCTTCGACGTTCGATTCCTCGTCAATCCGCACTACGTTCCTGACCTGAAGCCCCTGACCGGACAGGACGCAGTTGTCGCAAAGTTCATTCATGAAGACCCGGTTACCGCGCCATTTTTGGAAAAACTGCTCGACTTGATTCGGTTCTCGCTTCCGCAATATGAGCGCGAGGGCAAAGCCTATCTGACCATCGCCATCGGCTGTACGGGTGGACAGCACCGATCTGTCGCCATTGCCGAAGATGTGGCGAAGGCCATTCGCGACCTCGATTACCGCGTAACCGTGTTTCATCGCGACGCCGAGCGCAACCGCGCACTGTTGGATTCGCCGCGTTGAGGTGGGCTCTGCACTCCCTGAAATGGCTCTATCCCGGAATGCGCGTCAAGCGCTGGCTTGGGCTGTCGTTTCTCGGATTGTTTGTCTCCCTGATGGGCGTTTCTCTCGCGTTTCGCAATCGTCCCCTGGACCTGCTTGCGATCCCAAACAACATATGGGACGGCCTTGCTTACCTTCTGCATTTTTCCCACGCGCAGTGGCCGAACACCATCCTCATCGGCTGGATCATCATCCTTTCTGGATTGGGAATTTGCGCCTTCGCCCTGGCCCGGTTGACCCACTCCCTCGCGACGGCGGCAAACCCCGGCGACAATAAGGCGAGCCTGGTCGACGTGGTCTACCGCAATCGATTTCTCTCTCAAGGGGCACGGGTGGTGGTAATCGGCGGCGGCACAGGCCTCAGCACCATGTTGCGCGGATTGAAGCAGTACACGAACAACATCACGGCCGTCGTAACGGTCACCGATGACGGCGGATCCTCAGGCAAACTGACGCGTCAGCTCAACATGCTTCCTCCAGGTGATATTCGAAACTGTCTGGTCGCGCTGGCCGACTCCGAAGCCGACATGACGGACCTCTTTCAGTATCGATTCAAGGGCGGTTCAACCTTCGCGGGCGAGGGACTGCGCGACCACGCGTTCGGCAACCTCCTAATAGCCGCAATGAACGACATCGCGGGGGGCGACTTCCAGAAGGCCATCAAGCAGACCAGCACCATCCTCAACATTCGCGGTCGCGTGCTCCCCTCCACCCTTCAACACTGTGGCCTGCGAGCCGAAATGGCGAACGGCGAGATCATTGAGGGCGAGACGGCCATCGTCCACTCGCCCAACCGAATCAAAAGGATCATGCTCACCCCACCAGAAGCCAAACCCATCGACGAGGTGATCGGAGCCATCGCAGAAGCCGACCTGATCGTTCTCGGTCCCGGGTCGGTCTATACGAGCGTGCTTCCACCACTACTTGTACAGGGTATCCCCGAGGCGCTGAGGCAGAGTCGCGCGAAAAAGATTTACATCTGCAATGTCATGACGCAGAAGGGCGAAACCGATAATTTCACTGCCTCGGACCACATCAAAGCGATTGAGGGGCACGTGCCCACGCGCATTTTTGATTACGTTCTTGCCAACACGGGTCGACCGTCGGACGATCTGCTGGAGAAATACGCCTCGGCGGGTTCCGTACTTGTAGAACCGGATGCGGATCGGTTGAAGGCGCTGAGCTATAGAGTCGTCACCGGTGATTTCATCAGCCAAACCGATGTGGTCCGGCACAATCCCGCCGCATTGGCAGAAGCGATTATGAGGTTGCTACGCTAACTGGTATACAGCATCGTGGTCCCGGAACATGGGCGTTCCCTCCCACAAACTGAGAACATCAACACATATGCCGGGAGCTCGTAGTTGCGCCCGAGGACGGGCGCGCTCCTATTGCTCGTTCGTGCCTAACATTTGTTGACAACCACTATGCCGACAGAGCGTTGGCGTCCCCGCCCGCACAGTGAGACTCTCGACACACGGAGTGAGCTCGTGGGTGCGCCCGGGGACGGGCGCGCTCATCGGAACCATTTCCGACACTTCTCTCTTTGTCTTGATCTGGAATTAAAGAATTTATGCGAAAGCACCCACGAATGGCTGCATTTTTGTCCTCCAAGAACCTTGATTGTACAAACATCGAGTCTATATTTATTATAATGTTCATAAAATAGTTGTAACCACTTGACATTTAATGCGTTGCAGACTATTATTCCATTAATGTATTTTAAGGGGACCTGTCTGTTTCCATTTGTTATCCAGGCTCCTAACCGAATTCAGGTGAGTATTTCCAGTTAAGCAAGCGTAATCTGTTGATACTCTTGAAAGTAGAGTCTCAACGATTTTCGCTTCTTAGTTAAATGGGATTTCCCCTGAATAACTGCCTCATCAGTCCTTCTAAAGGAGG
>JBDUAM010000019.1:0-4437 GCA_040004655.1 Chthonomonadales bacterium
CTCGACTTTCGCCGGATCGCTGAAATCCATAATGTTGATCAAATAACTATGTGGTGTGCGACAGGCCACGTAGGCATAAAATTCCGTTGAAGCCTTTGTTTTATCACAATCAGCTTTGGCCGGACCTTTAAGTACGATAGTTACGCGCCTCTCAGAAAGGTCTTCAACTTCATCAACAGGAAACAAAGTTTCTCCCCTGAGTTTTAGGCTGTGAAAAATTCGGCGTGTGACTTATGAACTATTCTACCTATTGTCGCCGATATCCTAATCAAGTTGGACAAGACATTAGTTGGTGGCGAAAAAAAGCAGGCTCCAAAAGGAGCCTGCCAGGATACTTTTCGACAGCCTGCATTTTTAGAACTTAACGGCCACAGATCCAGTGAATGTATTGAAATTGTATTTGAATCCGGCTGGAGTATTCAGCGCATTGTGGCCATTGTAATTTCCGAATTGCGTAAGGAACTTCACATCGACCTGATTGGATGGTTTGAACGTCACGCCAAGATTGAGATAGTTCTCTGTTGGATGAACACTTCCGCTGCCACCAAAACGGGAGTTAGCAAGGTTCCAGTACACACCTTCCCAGTCAATCGTCGCCTGGGTATTGCTTCTAACATCCCATTGAAGTCCCGCGATAATTCGATGGATGTCATCGTCCACACCGAGGCTTGCTGGAGCTCGATTGCGGGCCGCGGAGAAGAAATCTCCTTCAACATGTGCCTCAAAAGTCGGAGTGAAATCAAAGGCCGCTCGTACCGTCGGACCTTGTATATTGGTTGGGTTGATCCAGTTGCCAATTCTTCCCCAGTAGCCAGGTGCATAGAAGAGCGGATCAATGTATTTGTAGCCGGCGTTTATACTAACTGGCCCACTACTATATTTGCCATTGAATAAAAACGCATTGTTTTCGTAAGGATTCACGGTATTAAATCGGCCGGTGCCTGTGATAGACTTTGCCCATTCGCCGCTTATTTGCGAATGTACGCACAGATTGAAGTTAAACCCCGCGCTTGGCACAAACACATTTGAGAAACCGCTATACGGGTTGATGGGATCACTGCTAACCAGGCCAAGTGCGCCTACTCTGAAGTTGCCACTATGGTCAAACAGGGTAAACGGCGTAGTCAGATTTGCGCCGTATGTCTGGTCAACCAGCATTTGGCCTTGATTAGGTTGACCAAATGGTTTTACGTTGGTACCCGGGCCATACGCCATTGCACCAAATATGTACGGCGTACTTGCACCAGCAATTGGAGAGTTCACGAGGAACCCGTCTGTAGCCGTTACGCTCTTATTGAGGCCGCCAAAGAGTTGAAAGTTTGTCTTGCCGAAGTTTGTAGTTAGGTTTGCGCCGTCAATTCGGTACATGCCGTCATCAACAAACGGATTGTCGAAGTACTTGTCGGTGTCCGGTCTGTAGAAGGTAAGTGAAGTGCCTTTAATTGGTATTCGACCAATGTCTATATGCCCGTTGGGACCAAGTGCATGAAAGGGCATAGCGATTTTTGCAATGTCTATGTAGGTCGAAGTGGGTGGATTTGTGTTCAGGTTATTGTTGTATGCGCCAAATCCACCAACGAAGCCAAGATAATTGCCTGTAACCAATCGCCCGTCAAACGAGCCACCGCCATTAATTGGGCTCGTAACTCCAAGAACAAAGTTTCCATAAGCTCCAGGAGTGTTTACGAGACTGTTACTTCCCGGCATACCCAATACGTGACCGTCAACGTCAATATAGCCTCCATTTGACCTATCGGATCGCACGCCGAAAAAACCACCGCCGTATACATGAGGCATTGCATCAAGGCGAGTATTTAGCAACGAAGTATCCTTCGCCAGTGTATCGAGTTTCGAATTAATGGACTTGACGTCTTGACCAAAATTGGTTAGTTCTTCTTTGAACATGGCTGTCATCTGTCTGAATGTGGCTAACTCCTGTGGAGTCAGGCCAGAATCCCCTCGTTCACCTCTTGGTCCCATAACGCCGGTTGCACCGTCTCGCCCATCTGTTCCCCGCACACCCATATCTCCGGGCTTGCCAGTCAAAAGTGGCCTGGCGGCAAATAGCTTGAGCATCCGATCCACTGCAACTGCCAACTCATAACGGGTCATGGTTCGTCTACCACGGAAAAATCCATCGGGGTAGCCAGTAAGAATTCCCAGTTTTTGAAGGTTGTCTAAAGCTGATTGGGCCCAGTGATTTGGATCTGCGTCTTTGAACGGATCCATTCGAATCGAGTCTTGAGCGAACACGGGAAGCATGATGAGGATTGAAAGAATTGCAACGATTAGCGGGAGGAACTTTCTCACTTGCTACTCTCCTTCATGATTGATGGTCGCGCGGTGGAGACGGATGGTAATCGCGACAAGTAGAGGTGATGCCATTGCATTAAGTCGAAGGACAATACTGGCGGACAACATCCAGGATGTCCCTTGTGAAACGTTTGGCTTAAATTGAATTCGGTCTACGAAAAATTACATAGATCGAATTAGCGATGAATAGACAGGTTAATCGAGTGCAAACTAATGTTCGCTTGCTACTAATAATTTAGCATTTGAAGATAAAAGAAGTCAATAGTTATTTACCTGGGTGATTTCTAAGAATGCCTGTTAAACTGAAGAACCAGCTCTCATTTGACACCTCTCGGTGCGCCGTGATATAATTTCCGGCATCCCACAGTTCTAAAACAGATGTAATTTCTTCTCAAAGAGGCGTAAGAATGAGTGCATCCGCACCGTATGAGACCGTCGGTCATGTCTCCTTCGAGCGTGAACGAGGCGTCTATCAGGTACTGGTCACCGAACACCTCGCACACGCTGTTGTGGTCGTAAAATCCGAAGAGAATCGCAATGAGCGTATTCAACTGCTCTTTGACACGCTTTACGAATTTGAAATCCCCATATTCCTTATCAAGCTGCATAGTGGCGCTGTAACCTTCGCGGTGGATTCCGAGTTCCTCGCTGATGCGGAAAAGTATGTAAACGCGGCCGGATTCACGGCACAGACTCGAACTGGACTTGCCCTCTTAACGATCAATGCCAGCAGTATGCGCGACCTCAGCGGAGTCATGGTAAACATCGCCGACTCCCTAGCTGCCGCAGGCGCCAGGCTCTACGGCGTCGGCGACTCTCATAATTCCGTTCAATGCCTTATCGACGGCCAAAATGTGGGCGCGGCCGTGAGCCAGATTAAGAAGACGTTTGGCCTGCCTCAGAGTTCAGGAGGCAGCAATGGTTAAGGCAGGCATAATTGTTGTTCAAAAGTTTGGCGGCACAAGCGTCGATCGTGACAAGCACCGAAGATTAGCAGCAGGCAAAATTATCGCCGCGAAGCAGGCTGGATACTTGCCGGTAGTGGTGGTTTCGGCCATTGGTCGACGGGGCGCACCATACGCAACCGACACGCTGGTCGACGAAATAAAGGGTATCGACCCGGCATTCCCGCCTGACGCACGCGAACTGGACATGATGATGGCCTGCGGCGAGATTATCTCCACCGCGATCATGGCTGCGACCCTTCAGTCGATGGGCCATCCAGCCATCGCGCTCTCGGGTGGTCAGGCTGGTATTGAGACCGATGGCGAGTATGGCAACGCCCGAATTATCAGCATTAACCCCAAGGCAATTCTAAATGCCATTGAACGCGGGTATATCCCTGTAGTTTGTGGGTTTCAGGGAACGACTTCCATTTCGGACGAGAATGTTCACGGGAGCATAACTACCCTTGGTCGCGGTGGAAGTGATACTACCGCGTCGGCACTCGGAGCAGCCCTCAAAGCCTGTGCAGTTGAGATTTACACAGATGTTGACGGCGTCAAAACCGCCGACCCGGACATGGTGCCGAACGCACACACACTTGAGGTCTGCACCTACGCCGAAGTCGCGGAGATCGCGCATCAGGGCGCCAAGGTTGTCCATCCGCGCGCGGCCGAAATCGCGATGGATCATGGGATTCCGCTCTGGGTAAAGTCGACCTTCAGCGATCATCCTGGCACGCGCATCTCCAGCGATAAAGATGTTCCTGCGGAAGTGCGTCGACGAATAACTGGCGTCACGCACACGGGTAAGGTCGCCTTTATTCGACTTGAGATCGAGAACGAGGAGCACAAGCCATTTGTGGAGCAGGAAGTATATCGACTCATGGCGCGAGCTGGGGTCAATACATTCCTAACTTCGTTCAGTCCGACGGCTCTCTCCTTTGCAGTTACCCGTGACAACTATCCGACCGCACGCGACCTTCTGGACGGAATGGTCGTCCCGGTCGGAACAAATCCGGATGCAAAGCCCGCCAGCTACTTCTACATCTTCAAGTTTTTGGAAGGCCTCGATCTCGCGTACCGAAATCAGCGCCATCTGCTGCAATCGATAGAAGGCATTGTGAAAGTCGTAGATGTCCCAGGCACGGCTCACGAGAATGGCACCATTGTCTCCGTGATT
>JBDUAM010000078.1:0-4416 GCA_040004655.1 Chthonomonadales bacterium
ATGAATCCTGTATCAACAGAACAAGTCTTGCCAGAAACTACAACATCTACCGTATTTGAATGTCCGCCAGGGTAATCATTTGCTTCCAAGACGGTTATCTCATGTCGCTTATGCAACTTGTGAGCACATACCAGACCTGATATTCCAGCGCCAATGATGGCAATTCTCATACATACCCCAGGGTGAGACTTTTAAGAGTGACGAGCCGAATGGTTTCAATAAACAATACGATAGACTTGCTGCAATTACTCCAGATTGCCAAGAGATGTGGACGCGAGCCTGATTTACAACACAGTCTATATTTTGCAAAATACGTCTTTCAAGTGCGATACCATAAGCCGTTGGGACTGTCAAATATTAAAGACGAATGTTTCAATTGCCCGCAGTTGCTGTACGAAACTAAACCCTGCTCAAAAAACCTGGAGGACACTGACTTGCGTAATATGCCGACGTTATTTGCATTAATATTTTCACTCTGTGCAATCGCTGGATTAGCCACGATTACCACAAAAGACGAGCCCTATAAAGTTTTGAAGACGGCCAAAGTTGGTGGAGATGGTGGATTTGATTATGTTTACGCCGACTCTGTTGACCGGAAGGTATATATTGCCCGGGGTGGCGCAGCGGCTCGTATTAATGTCTTCAATCTTGACACGCTTGCTACGGAAGGCGAAATCACCAATACAAACGCACGTGGAGCAGCCGCAGATGATAAATACCATCACGGATTTGCATCCAGTAGCCCGGTAGCAATGTGGGATACAAAGACTCTAAAGCCGATCAAAACTATTCCTGTCCAGGGTCGACCAGATGGCATCCTGGCCGATTCATTCAACCATCGGGTCTACGTCTTCAGTCACAGCGCGCCGAATGTTACTGTTATCGATGCCAATAGCGGCGATGTGCTTGGCACAATTGATCTGGATGGCGCACCCGAACAAGCCACAACCGACGGTAAGGGCCATATTTACGTCGACATTGAAGACAAAGACAGCGTCGGTGTTATCGACGCGAACACTATGAAGGTTACCGCCAAATATTCGCTCAACGGCAAGGGTGGTGGCAACGCAGGACTTGCTCTGGATGTGAAGAACCACATTCTTTTCGTGGCATGCCGAACCCCACAGGTCATGGTCATGATGGATGCGAATGACGGAAAAGTCCTTGGTACGGCCCCAATTGGTAGAGGTTGTGATGGCGCTGGGTTCTCGGCCAAATCCGGTGAATGTTTCAGCTCCCAGGGTGACGGTACGCTGACTATCATCAAGAAGAGCAAAGATACTTTTGACGTGACACAAACGGTCAAAACTATGCCGGGCGCGAAGACGATGACAATCGACACCAAAACCGGTAACGTACTTCTTATTGCTGCCGAATACGGTCCCCCTCCAACCGGTGCGGTGCCTGGCGGACGAAACCGTGGAGCGTTGGTCCCAGGATCATTCTCCATCATCGTAGTTGGTAAATAGTCCCGCAATAGTTCCATCGGCCGCTGATAGAAATATCGGCGGCCTTTTCTTTTTGTGGTACTCTCGAGAACACTACAATCCTTGGAGTTCAATGATGATTTTATCCGCACTTGTTCTCGTAGCCGCAACTGTCTCTGTGTCAAAACCCATCCAGGCTGCGCCACTGAGAGTTGGCATTGCAGGTCTGGTTCATGGACATGTGGGAGGCTTCCTCAATAACGCACTGCGACGTAAAGACATCGAGATTGTAGGGATAGCCGAACCGAACACAGCAGTTGCAGAGCGATATCAAAAACAGTACAAACTGCCAGCCTCGCTCTTCTATTCCAGTTACTCTGAGATGATGGATAAGTCAAAACCGGAGGCCGTGCTTGCTTATACCAACACGTTCGATCATAAAGAAATCGTGGAAGAGTGTGCTGCCCGCAAAATTCACGTAATGATGGAAAAGCCGTTAGCCATTTCAAATGCACACGGCAAAGCAATTGCAGAAGCCGGCAAACGGTCTGGCATTCACATTCTGGTCAATTATGAGACGACATGGTATCCAAACAACGGTCTGATCCAGAAGCTGGCAATTGACGGGAAGACTCTGGGAAAGATCAGAAAAGTCACGGTTCGCGACGGACACCAGGGCCCTAAAGAGATTAACGTTCAGGCTGAGTTTCTTGATTGGCTGACCGATGCCAAACGTAATGGTGCAGGCGCGCTATATGACTTCGGGTGTTATGGTGCAAACCTGACGACCTGGTTGATGAACAATGAACGCCCTATATCTGTAATGGCGTTAACACAAACATTCAAACCAGAAATATATAAATCAGTAGATGACGACGCGATCATTGTCCTGGAATATCCCGGCGCACAGGCGACCATCATGGCGAGCTGGAATTGGCCATATGGCCGCAAAGACTGGGAGATTTACGGGGAGCACGGATCCATTATCACTACAGGTTCAGGTCCAATCAAATATCGAATTCGACAATCTGCGGAGGAGACAATCACCCCAGACCAACCATCGCCGACCAACGGGGATCCGATCTCATATTTGATAGCAGTAATTCGGGGAAATCTTAAACCAACTGGAACATCCAGCCTTGAGAATAACCTGATAGTTACCGAAATACTCGACGCCGCTCGAACATCCGCAAAGACTGGCAAGCGAGTTATGCTTCCACATTAACCAACCAATACAAAGAAAGCCCGCCATCCCGAATAATTCGGAGTGGCGGGCGATTTTTTTCCCTTAAGCTAGCAGGTTCATCGGGTTTTCGAGAAGTCCCTTGAATTCCTGGAGCCATCGCGCGCCGAGCACTCCGTCGACCGTACGATGATCACAGGAGAGTGACACTCGCATTCGGCTTCTGGCCGCGAATGAGCCATCGTCCAGAACAACAACTTCCTTCGTCGCAGCGCCGACGGCCAGCATCGCAGATTCCGGAGGATTGATGATTGCGAGGAACTCTTCAATTCCAAACATACCCAGGTTGGATATACTGAATGTACCACCAGACATCTCTGCAGGGCTAAGGGTTCCGCTTCGGGCTTTCAGAATAAGCGCCTTTGCAGCAACGGAAATCTGTCGAAGCGTGAGGTTTCCGCAATCGGGCACTACCGGAATGGCAAGTCCTTGATCCGTAACTGCCGCGATTCCGATATTGATGCTCTCGTATCGGCGAATCTTCTCATCGGGGGTGAACGATACATTGACTTCTGGGATGCGAGCTAAAGCAACGGCAGATGCCTTTACGATTAAGTCATTAACGGTGACCTTTTGATCCGGGTTCTGTGCGTTCATTTCTGAAAGTAGATTGAGCGCGCGATCCATATCTATCGGAATGACAAGGTAAAAGTGCGGAATGGTCTGCTTGCTCTGTACAGTGCGTCGAGCAATAGCCTTGCGCATCTTCGAGATATCTTGATCAGTGCCTTCCAGAGTAGGCGCAGCGGCAGTTGCAAGGGGTCGTGCGGCAGTCGCAGGAATGGTGGATTGTGGTGTTCCAGATTTTTTGAATGCCTCAATATCCTTCTCGACAATTCGACCGCCCGGTCCAGAACCGTGAATCTGGGCGAGATCAATTCCTGCTTGGGCTGCAAGTTTTCGGGCAAGACCGCTCGCCTTGACGCGCTCACCAACGGGCCCGGTAGATGCGTGAGAAGTAGCCACAGGCGCAACAGGCGAGATATCTGGTGTGGCGGCCTTAGGTGCAGGAGCAGCTGATGCAGAAGCTGAACCAGCCCCAATAAAGCCGATCACGGCTCCAACGGCAACCGTCTCACCTTCATTCACCAGAATCTGTGACAGAACCCCAGTCTCTTCAGCCGGCATCTCTACGTTGGCCTTGTCCGTTTCGATCTCTGCAATCGTCTCGTTAGCCTTGACCATATCCCCGACCTGCTTTAACCAGCGCAGGACGGTTCCCTCTTCCATTCCGTCACCCATCTTGGGCATTCGGACTTCAGCCATATCAACACCTCAATCTTTTGGAAACTATATCAACACGAAATAGACCGTGTGAAATTACTTCAGTGCGTGCTTAACCGCAGCAATGACATCGATATCCGTTGGGATAGCAGCCCGCTCAAGATTCTTGGCATAAGGCATCGGGACATCTGCGCCACCCACTCGACCAACGGGTGCATCCAGCTCATCCCAGGCTTGCTCGTAGATGCGAGCGGCAAGTTCAGCGCCAAATCCTGCGTTCTTCCACTCTTCATGCGCAACAACCGCGCGATGTGTTTTGCTGATGGAGGCAACCACCGTATCCATGTCAAGCGGAACCAGTGTTCGCAGGTCGATCACTTCGCACGAAATACCATCCGCAGCCAGGGTCTCGGCAGCTTTCAGGCACTTGTTGACCATGTTAGAATAGGAGACGAGTGTAATGTCCGTACCTTCACGTCGAACTGCGGCATGTCTTTGGACATGTTCAGCTGCGCGAACGAG
>JBDUAM010000346.1:0-14924 GCA_040004655.1 Chthonomonadales bacterium
AGAGTTCATTCGGCAGGGTTGGTCGGTCAAGAAGATGCACAAATTGATGATGCTCTCCAGTGCCTACCGAATGTCGAGTAAGATCGATGCCGTAGCGGAGACCAAAGATCCTCTGAATAAACTGGTCCACCACATGCCCATCCGACGCCTGGAAGCGGAAGCCATTCGAGACGGCATTCTGGCGGTTTCGGGTCGGCTGAATGAGAAGATGTTCGGCCCGAGCGTGATGCCCTACCTGACCCCATTCATGGAGGGTAGAGGTCGACCAGGTTCCTCTGGCCCGCTTGATGGCGACGGTCGTCGTACCATCTACACCAGCGTCCGCAGGAATTTCCTTGTGCCGATGCTTTCTGCATTCGACTTCCCAGTACCGTTTTCGTGCATAGGTAAGCGTTCAGTTTCAAACGTCCCGGCTCAGGCTCTCACGCTGATGAATAACCCCTTTGTGACACAGCAAGCCGAATTCTGGGCAAAGAGACTTCTCGCCGACAACAATTTGACGGACAGCGGTCGAGTTCATGCGATGTACCGATCAGCCTTCTCCCGAGAGCCAGATTTGAAGGAAGAAGCGGATGCCCTAAAGTTCATCGCATCGCAAAAGCTGCTTCTGGACAATGACAATTTGAAAGCCTGGACCGACCTCTGCCACGTGATGTTCAACGTGAAAGAGTTCATCTTTATCCCGTAAGTTTTGCCCTAAGCTAGAGGAGTCGGAAGTAATGCATTGTGGAAGATATCAGCGGGCGCCGATTACTCGGCGTGAACTACTGGGGACGATTACAAACGGATTTGGGGCCGTCGCACTCTCGGCACTGCTGGGCGACGCTGCGTTCGCTGGACTCGCTCCCGGCACAGAACCCGATCCCCGCCGACCCATGCTTCCGCGCAACAGCCATTTCACGCCGCGAGCCAAGAGCGTTATCTTCCTCTACATGGATGGCGGACCGTCGCAAGTCGACACCTTTGACCCGAAGCCAAGATTGGCAAAAGAGAACGGCTCGCCGATCAAGATGAAGGTTCCTGCCACGCAGTTCGACAATGTGGGAAATGTACTGAAATCGCCGTGGGAATTTAAGCGTCGAGGTCAAAGCGGCCTCTGGGTAAGCGACCTGTTCCCCTATGTTGCCGAATGCGCCGATGACCTCTGTGTCATCAACAGCATGGTCTCGGAGCACTCGGAGCATACCAACGCCAACTACTACATCCACAGCGGTTTTGGTACGCAGGGCCGGCCATCCATGGGCGCATGGGCTACCTACGGCCTCGGCAGTGAGTGTCAGGAGCTTCCTGGATTTGTCGTGCTCAACAGTGGCATGATTCCCCCGGGCGGCATGGACTGCTTCACCAGCGGATTTCTACCTGCCAGCTACCAGGGATCGAGTTTTAGAAGCGGCGCGGACCCGATTGCAGACCTCAAACCGCTGGAAGGCACCAAAGAACTTCAGACCGGCAAACTCGACCTGTTGCACCAACTCGATCGCAGCGTGATGGAGAAATTGGGTGGCGGTACGCAGCTCGAAGCGGCCATCTCAAACTACGAACTGGCTTTCAAGATGCAGTCCGCCGTGCCTGAATTGATGGACATGCGCGGGGAATCCAAAGCCATGCGCGACCTTTACGGTCTCGATGAAGCGAAAACGAAGATATACGGCCAGCAGTGCATAGTCGCAAGAAAACTTGTGGAGCGTGGTGTTAGGTTCGTGGAACTGCTCTGCCCGAACATCGGCGCAGACCGATGGGATCAACACGGTGGTCTGAGAGGTGGACACGCGGGCAACGCGGCAGCTACTGACAAACCGATTGCAGGGCTGTTGAAAGACCTCAAATCACGCGGACTGCTGGACAGTACGCTCGTTATCTGGGGCGGTGAATTCGGACGCACCCCGATGGCTCAAGGCACCGACGGACGCGACCACAACCCGTTCGGGTTCACCATGTGGATGGCTGGCGGCGGCGTGAAACCGGGTATGGTCTACGGTGCTACGGACGACTATGGCTATTACGCCGTAGAAAACAAAGTGACCGTGCACGACCTGCACGCGACCATTCTTCATCTTATGGGTATGGACCACAAACGCCTCACCTATCGCTTCAGCGGCCGCGACATGCGCCTTACCGACGTCTTTGGTGACGTGGTCACCGACATATTGAAAGCGTAGTTATTTACGCCCAAGCCCAAACTGATCGCCGGTCCGCATGGGCCGGTTTCCGATAAAGTCAATCTCCATCATTTTCTCGCTCTGCACCGGTCGATTCTGCTCGTCCGTCAGCATGGTCACTGTTTTGCGAGTCTTCACGTCAACCACTTCCCCTGTACTCGGATAGGCGAACTTGCCATCCAGACTAAACGTAACCCAACCCGGTTGGTCTCGAACGGGAATTGATGCCACATAGACCGGGGGCATCTTTGTGTTGTCAAAGATGTGTATTTTGCTGTTGTGCCCGTCGCAGACCCAGACCTGCTTCTCATCTGGCGTCAAACCCACCCCGTGACTCGGGCATCCGTGCCGGAGAACGGGTCCCATGGCGACGCCGGGAACGTCCACTTTGCAGAGCACTTTTCCCGTTTTCAAATCCCCGATCTCAAATCCCAGCCGATCATTCACGTTGACGTAACAAAGGGTCTGCTTTCCGTTGATAGTAAATGGTCGAATCACATTGCTAAATGGACCAATCTCCTTCACGACCTTGTGCGTTTTCGTATCCGACACGCGCAGCAGCGGAGACTTCAGACCAGCCAAATAAGCAAACTTCCCGTCGAGCCCAATGGCTGTATTGTGTGCACCTGAATTGGGTCGAACCTCCGCGATGACTTCGCCGGTATCTCCACTCACAACCCGCCAGAACGGCCCCTCAAGCGAGGGCAGATAGATGAACTTTCCATCCGGAGAGATCGCCATTCGGTCACAGCCGCCCTCATAAGTCCGGTTCCAGAGGATGGCATCTGTGGTCAAGTCGAGGCGCATTAGCCGCTGGGTCGTGCTCACGTAGACCATTCCTGTCTTTGCGCTAGCGCAGATGCCCTTGACGTTTTCGGCTTCCACTCCGGGAACCGTTTGCAGCGTCTTGATGCGTCGAACAAACTTGTGTCCATGGTCGATGTCAAAGACGATGATCCCCACACCGCCCCACTGCTCATAATTGCGAATGCCGGGTTCGGCTACATAGAGGTAGTGGTGTGTGTCGGCATCGAGCGCATTTGCGGTAAGGCCAATGCAAGCCAAGTCGACCATTAACATGGCCAAAAGGAAAATATTAAGATATTTCATATGTTTTCTTCCCCATTCTGCAGGAGTTCGGACGCCGTCTCGTTGAATATGGTTTGAAAGTGTACAAACGACGCTGAGTATTTCCTCGTCATAGCCCGAGTAATATTAGCCAGTCCATAAACTCGCCAAGGCTCATGTCGTCAAATCCTTCGGGCCCTTCTGGAGGGACTGGTAACAGAAACACTTCTTCCAACTCCATGGTCAGTTCAACAAAATCGAGGTCGTCAAAACGAAATTGCAAGACGACATCTACAGGGTCCTCTGGAATAAACGCATTGGAAGGCCAATCATATTGCTTGACGATCAATGGCAAAACCTTGTTAGCAACCCTGATTCTTTCTACATTGTGTCGCCACCTTGCTTCATCAAACGGAGGTCGCTCAGCCACCAGACGTTTTATATACTTGTCTACAAAGTAGGAATCTGGTCGACGGAAGATTCTAAATCCGGCACCCTGCGCCGCCTTAATCTCGGCGTCCGTCGGCCAATGAAGTGGAGTGATCTGAGTGCAGTCCATTTCAACACTCTGACATTCGTATAATGGCCACAGTCAAATCACCTCTTTAGAGTGTATAGACGGTACATGTATGGCAGGATCTCAATCGAACGCCCCTATTCGACTTCTTCACCACATGTAAATATTCCTTTTCGACCCCTTTCTAAGGTGGCTTCGTAAAATGGAACCAGCTACTTCTACCAACGAGCGCATACCATCGCAGGTAGAATAGGAACAATAATTTCGCTGGTCCCATTGGAGACACACTCATGTTGAAATCGACGTTTGCTCTTCTTCTTTTTGCATCCCTTTCTACTCCACTCTTTGCCCAGACTCCTCCGACTACTCCAACTCAGATGCCATCGCGGGCAACTATTCCGGCAATCTCTCGCAGCGCATCCAAGCAGAAGCTGGACGAAGCCTACACGGCAAAGATTAAAGAATTCACTACAGGCCCAGAGTTCACCACGGAGTTGGTGGACCACCTGCCAGCCTCCGACCGCGTTCCTTCACCGCTCAAGGTGCTGGGACATATCTCGGGAGAAGCGGGCAAGCTGACCTATACCGCCGACGTCAACCGTTACATGCGCGAACTCGCCAAAACCAGCAAGCGAGTCAAGGTCTTCAGCATGGGCAAGAGCGAAGAGGGTCGAGAGATGATTCTCGTCGCGGTGTCGGATGAGGGCAACCTCAAAAACCTGGATAAGCAAAAGCAGATCACCGCTCGCCTGGCTGACGCACGCAAGACCACCGATGCCGAAGCTGAAACGATGATCAAAGATGGCAAACCATTCTACTGGTTCACGGGCGCCATGCACTCCACCGAAACGGGCAGCCCAGAGATGCTGATGGAGCTTGCCTATCGACTGGCTGTTGAAGACAGTCCGTTTATCCAGAACATCCGCAAGAATGTGATCGTTCTTCTCACTCCTGTGCTAGAGACGGACGGCCGAGATCGCGTGCTCGACGTTATTTTTAATCGAGCCAAGTACCCGGGCCTTAATCCGATCTACTGGGGCCACTATGTTCAGCACGATAATAACCGGGATGGTATGTCGCTCGCGCTTGCACTTACCCGGAATGTGATGGCGTCTTTCCTGGAATATCATCCGCTTGTGTTGCACGATCTGCACGAGTCGGTTCCTTTTCTATACACCTCAACGGGCAGCGGTCCGTACAACGCCTGGCTCGATCCCATTGTCATCAATGAGTGGCACATGCTGGCGTATCAAGAGATCAATGAGATGTCCAAGCGTGGCGTTCCGGGGGTTTGGACTCACGGATTCTATGACGGATGGGCGCCGAACTACATGTTCTTCCTCGCCAATGGGCACAATGCAATCGGTCGATTCTACGAGACCTTCGGCAACAGCGATCCGGCGACCCAGGATCGTACCGTAGGGGCACAGGCTACCCGCGACTGGTTTCGACCGAATCCGCCACTCGCACGCGTAAAATGGTCGCTCCGAAACAACGTGAACTATCAACAGAGCGCCGGACTGTTCGCTCTCCAGTACACCGCAGATCATCGAATGGAGTTGCTGAATAGCTTCTACCTCAAAAGCAAACGAGCCATTGAAAAAGCTGCCACGGAGGGCCCCGCCGCATACATTTTCCCAAGTGGCGATGTTCGACAGAGTCAGCAACTGGAATTGGTCCACCTCTTGCAACTGCATGGAATTGAAGTCCATGCTGCAAAACAAGAATTCAAGGCAGATGGTCACTCTTTCGGTATAGGCAGCTTCATCGTTCGAATGGACCAGCCTTACAGTCGCATGGCCGACATGCTCATGGATCAGCAGTATTACAACGTGACCGACCCGAATCCTTACGACGACACGGGTTGGAGCCTTGGCCCACTCAAGAATGTTCAAACGGATCGAGTACTTGATTCTGCAGTACTTTCGGCGAATATGGAATTGCTTCCGCCAGATTACTCACCCAAAGGTGCTATTTACGTTGGGGAAATGTCGACAGGCGGAGCTACCGGAACGAATTCCACACACCTGCTAACCAGCAAATATGTTTTCATCCACAACAGAGGCGATGCAGGATTTGCAACGTGCCGGTTCTTATTGGGCGATATTTCAGTAAACATGCCAACTGCCGTTGGTGATGGGACCGGCAGGGACCTTATCGTAGAGACCGCAAGCTTATCGCCGGAACAGGCAAAACGACTTTATGCCGCTATCCTGACCAGCCGGCAGTATGCCGAAGGACGTGAGACAACCGTACCATCTGTACCCGTCCGAGCGCCTCGGATTGCCCTCTTCCACAACTGGCAATTCACGCAAAACGAGGGTTGGTGGCGTATTGGATTTGATCAGTGGAAGGTGCCTTACGACTACATTGATCCGCACAAGATTCGAGATATTGCAGACCTGAAATCAAAGTGGGATGTCATTGTATTTTCTCCTGGAATAGCTTCAGGCGGGAGCCTTGTATCTGGTGTTTCGGCGCCAAACCCAATCCCGTGGAAGAAGACAACGGAGACCCCTAACCTCGGTCTCCCCGACTCCTCAGACGATATTCGAGGCGGGATTGGCGAGGCGGGAATGCAGCACTTGAAGGACTTCGTGGCGCAGGGGGGAACATTGATTGCGGCTACCGGCTCGTGCAATGCTTTGATTGACCTAGGGCTGGCAAAGGGCGTCACCACGGTGCAGGCCCCCAATTTCCAGGGCCAGGGAACGGTGTTGAATACGGTCGTTATGGCGGATAATAACGCAATTGTGACTGGATTTGACAAAACGCTGGCTGCCTACTTCAGCAATAGTCCGTTCTTCCAAATCGAAGGCGAAACCGGTCCTCCGGCCCCGACTCCAGATGCAAATGCGCCTATACGTGCCAGGAATCAAGGGTTCACGGGTCGGCCAAGTGGACGGGGCGCAGGCAACGACCCGGATATCATTCAGGGCCGCAAACCGCTAAACAAGTTCACACCGGACGGTGGTGTCAGCCGCTTCTACCCAGGCTTCGACCAGAGCCTCATTCTCCTTCCAGAATGGGCACGTGAACTAAAATCGAAACCAGACGGGCCGACTGTGGTTATGCGATTTGCCGATGCCAAGAACTTGCTGGTGAGCGGAATGCTCGCCGGCGGTGATGGTCTTGCTGGTCGAGCAGCCGTGGTCGACGTGAAGAATGGTTTGGGACACGTGGTACTCTTTGCTACCAACCCCATGTGGCGGGCCGAAACGCAGGGAAGCTACCCGCTGGTATTTAATGCTTGTTTGTATTTGCCAAATCTGACAGTTAAATGATCGACGTAAATCGGGCGACCATACCTCTATGGTCGCCCTACCTCATCTAAGACCTTCACTAACTTCTTTTGGGCAATCGCCCGATAACTCTCGTCCAGCCAATCCAGTATCAACTCGACCGGAATATCATCATTTTCTGTGAAGGTACAGGTCACCCATCCGCTCTTGCCAAGTCCGTATCCGGCCGGTGCGGCAAACGGCAAGGAGACGGCCGATTCGTTTGATTCCGGTAGCTTACAGGTGATGTACAGATGCTCCTTGTGGAAGTTGATCGTGAAGAAGAGCTTCTTACCGACTTTGGCAACAGTGTCGCCCCACGGATGATCTTCCCAGGCTTCGGGGTATGACAGCGCGGCGTTGAGGAGAATGTTATAGGGATATTCGTGGACCAACTCAATCGACAACTTCGTACTCCTTACGCGAGAATACTGAGAAGCAGAGAATCTTCACAAGACTTCAATTATACCAATCTCAATTCCAGAATTGGGGATATAATTGTCTATTCCGACGCCTTACATCCGCTTCGGCATAAAGATTGTTGTCGAGAGAGGTGGAGATAATGAGTACAACTCCGAAACTTGATAAGAAGAAACCGGCGAATCGAGATGCAAAAACACGTGGGGCTAATGGAACGACACCGCGAGTAATTCCTGAGGAGCTGTTGAACAGATCCTTCCCTGATCCCCTCGGCCGAACGCCAGAGCAGATTTTGATCGACCGGGAAAGAATTATGGCCAAGAGTCAGCCACAACGCTTGCCTCCGGACGGAATGACGGTCATGGAGCATATCATGGGTCAATGGCCCGGCGATGAAACGGACGCAGAAATTGAAGAAGCTCTTCGCCGGATATCGTAGGCCATATGGCAAATCCCCTCTTGCTTGACACAAATATTCTTGTCCACCTAATTCGCGAAGACAGGACAGGAAAAGAAATTTCGCAACAGTATGAAATTCGGCAACCAGGTGCTGGATCAGCGATTTGCATTGTGTCGGTTGGTGAGATAAAGTCACTCTCATACCAATTTCACTGGGGCGAAAATCGAGTCACCTCAATGCAAAACATTCTGCTTGAGCTCTCAAAGATATCTGTCAGTAATCCAAACATCTTGTAAGCATATGCCCGAATTGACAACTACTGTAGGCAAAACGGATACGCAATCGGCAAGAACGACGTCTGGATTGCCGCGACCGCAGTCGCAACCGGATACGATTTACTTACTCTTGATAACGATTTTGATGCTCTGAATGGCCGTTTTTTAAATGTCTTGAAACTCGCATAACCTAGGCCCAAGACACTATTTGCCTTGCCCGTATATCTCAGCGACAATCTCGTCTGCCCGTAGTCCGTCTATTCCCGTGCAGCTTAGTGTTTGAATGCCACGCACTGCATCTGCAAAGTGCAATATTTGTCGCTGGAACCTGTCTGGGCCACTCGACTCTTTCGTCTCCCAAACCATCATGTCGGCAGACTTATATCGGATCTGTTGCATGTCGTAATCGATCATACAGGCGCCAGCGGTGCCATAGAGTTCCAGCAGATTTCTGCCGCCCGGCGCGCTCCAACTGCACTCAATGACTCCGAGACCGCCATTGTCAGACTTAAGCGCAATTACCGCGCAGTCCTCAACTCCGAGTTTGGGATTGATCGTGTAGGTGTACCCGGATGCTTCGGCTATCTCCCCCACAAGAAAACGGAAGAGATCGATTGCATGCACGCCGATGTCCTTGAGAACGCCGCCACCTGAGATGGATCGGTCGACCTGCCACTGCTCCTCAACACCCGCAAACAGCGTGCTAAATCGGCATCGAAACATGGTGATCCGACCGAGATCGTCGTTCTCAATCAGTTCTCTCGCGAAGACAATGAGCGGATGGAACCGATGGCAGAAACCGGGCATAAGCATACGCTCGACGTGGTCTGCGGCGGTGACTAGCAACTTACTCTGCTGCGGGGTCATTCCAAGTGGTTTGTCACAGAGAACGTGCATTCCGCGCTTGAAGGCTTCTATGGCGATGTCAAAGTGTGTTACGGGAGGGGTGCAGATATCCAGCACATCAATGCCGGACTGGTGGAGCATTGCGCGCCAATCAGTGTGGGCTTCTGCTCCGAATTCGGCCGCGCATCGTGCGGCAAGCGCTGGATCGGTATCGCAGACCGCGACGATATTTGCTCCTGATACTTCTGACCAACGAGTAAGGTGCGTCCCGCCAATTCCGCCACAACCTACCAGGGCAATATTGAGTCCTGACAAATTGCTATTCGTCCCCTCTGGTGAGGTTCTGAATGGCCGTCGTGTGGCCGTTCATCACGTGGCCGACAAGGGTGCGCAGCGGAATGCTGGTGTGCGCCGAAGTCTCATCCTTTTCAGCTAGCATCTCTACTGCATCCGCAGGGGTGATTTCGCGGGATGCTGTTCGCTGAACGATGTCGGCAGAATCGTCGTCATTTACCTTCAACCGGTAACCGTTGGCAGTCAAAAACGTACCGACCGCAATGAACGCGGTTCGGCGATTGCCAATCTCAAACGGGGGTTTCTTCAAAAAACTTGCAAGGAGTCCAGCAGCCTGCACCTCGACGTTCGTGCTGTTGCCGTAGCTATACTGCGAAGCCATTGCAGCTTCAAGCGTTTCATAATCAAAGTCCACCGACTTGCCAAGTACGGACGAATTGATCCAGACAAGGTCGTGAACGGAAAGGTACTGCATCATAAGGGTTCTCCAGAGGCATTTACGCCTGAACTAACTCTGTTATACCCGGCGGACGCAACCCCTCTACATGCGCTCAAACCGTTCTACATTGAGCACAAAAGTCACGGCGCCGCCTACCTGCACCTTGATTGGAGTAGACATAAAGGCGCCTATCGGAGTGGCGTCCGGAGGCATGACATTTACATACTGCTCCCGCGCATGACAACTATCTGAGATCACTTTAAGGCACGGGTCGACCTGTTCGTCATCCACGCCAATCATCAAAGTGACATTGCCCTCCCGCAGAAATCCGCCGGTGCTGCCCATCTGGGTATAACGAAAACCGCCATTGAGGAGAGATTCCATAATCTTATGCTTGTCGCGGTCATGGATGATGGTGATGATGAGTTTCATTTTCTGGCCCTCGCTGACGAATTATCCTGGACTGCCTAAATCAGAGCGAGAATGCTGATAGCAGCGGCTCCAACATAGCAAATATCTCTTTCTGAAGCGCCTCAGCGGTCTGAGAGCCATCCAGAATTCGAATCCTATCGGGATATTCCGCAGCCTCTGCCAGATACCCTGCTCGAACCATCCGGTGAAACTCCAGGGATTCAGCTTCCATGCGATTGCGATCCATTTGTCGCGCCAGCCCACGCTCCGGATCGAGGTCGAGGACCATGGTCAAATCGGGCTGCAGGCCGCCGGTTGCAAAGAGGTTCATCTGTCGAACAGCCTTGAGGTCGATCCCCCGCGCATGACCCTGGTAGACAGTGGTGGAATCGATATACCGGTCCATCAGCACGATCACGCCATCTTCCAGTTGTGGTCGAATAACGCGAGCTGTGACCTGAGATCGAGCAGCAAGAAATAGGAGAAGTTCGGCATGAGGTTCGACCGGAGAATCAGCTTTTAGCAATACATCCCGAATCTCTTCAGCTACGGCATCACCGCCGGGGCAGCGAGTGGCAAGCACCCTCCGCCCCGTCGATTCCAGCGTTTGACGGAGGAGTTGAATTTGCGTCGTCTTACCCGCGCCTTCAACACCCTCAAACGTGATGAAGAGTCCCCTCATGCGTTGGGGAAGATCCGTACGCGTCGCCGCGGTTCATCTCCAATGCTCTCAGAGAGCATATCCGACCGCTCCACAACCTGATGCTGTAGGCGTCGAACGTAGCTATTTTGCGGCGATAGATCAACAGGAGTTCTGGATTCAAGCGCCTTGTGAACACCCTCTTCTGCCTCCCGTACTGCTTCATCAGAATAACCACGCTCCAGCGGACCCGCCTGGAAAATATCCCGGACCGCCGCCTGGATTTGCGCGAACGTATTGCTTTTCACGATGAAGGTCGGAAGGTTCTTTGCAGAACCATCTCGCATTCGGGCAGGCTCCCTACGGAAGCTCGCCTTAAGGGCCAGCACCACATCGGCCTCGCTGATGTCCCGGGCCACGGTCGCCTGAAGATGGCTCTCAAGAATAGCCCGATCAAGCCGATTCCGGTTCACGCCGTAAGGAAAGATGCGCTTGATTCCACGCGTATCTTTTCGTACAGAGTTGACCGTTGGCGGAACTTCGCGTCGACTTCTTGGCGCCTGTCGATCTTCGAAGTCCATCTTCTCCTGATACTCTTCTGCTTCTTCGTCTGCCTCTTCCCGAATTTCACGAATGCCGCCGGCGCTCGATTTCTGGAGGATCTCGATCTGGCCATCGGCATTGCGAACTCGGATTTCGGGTCTCGGCTGCTGTCCACGAAGAAGGCGATCGACCACCGACTGAACGTCGTGATGGATGGCAAGTTTGTCGACTTCCATAATCTCGATGATCACATTGAAAGTCGGCGGAGACTTGCGCTCCAGAACGGTCTTTTGCGTGCCACGTCGCTTCGCTTCTTCGTCCGATAGCGTTACAGCCTGAATTCCACCAATGAGGTCAGAGAGGGTCGGGTTCATGAGTAGATTTTCGAGGCAGTTTCCATGGGCTGTGCCCACAAGCTGAACACCGCGTTCGGCAATGGTTCGGGCGGCAAAGGTCTCCTGCTCGGTACCAATTTCGTCGATGACGATGACTTCGGGCATGTGATTTTCCACAGCCTCGATCATCACGGCGTGCTGCAGGGAGGGTTCACCGACCTGCATGCGTCGGGCGTGGCCGATGGCGGGGTGCGGAATGTCTCCGTCCCCTGCGATCTCATTGGAAGTATCGACAATCACGACGCGTTTCTTCAGCTCATCCGATAGTACGCGCGCCATCTCGCGGAGCTTGGTTGTCTTGCCACGACCAGGCTTGCCGAGCATAAGAATACTATGGCCGCCTTCGACCACGTCCTGAATGATGTCGATGGTTCCGTAGACTGCGCGACCAATTCGGCAGGTCAGACCCACGACTTTGCCGGCGCGGTTGCGAATGGCGGAGATTCGATGAAGGGTTCGTTCGATTCCGGCTCGATTGTCTTTACCAAACGACCCCACGCGATTTACCACGTAGTCGATGTCTTCTTCGGTGACTCCCACAGTGCCAAGCTCGACAACGCGATCAGGGTAACGTGCTTCGGGAATTCGGCCGAGATCTAACACAATCTCGAGGAGTTCGGTGAGGTGGTTATTACGGGTCAGATGCTGACGGATAATGGGTGGAAGGATGTCCAAAAGTTGATGTATATTGTCGGTCACTCGCTGCTGATTTTGGGCGAGTTCGGTCGAACTGCGCGGACCTGAATCAGGTGTTGTAGTCAAAGGGTTTTTCTAGCTCCTTTGTAGCCGAGAGTGTTTGGAATTTGTGAAATTAATGGTCGCCGTCATCAAACTTGACGGGTTTGAGGCCAAACAGTTTCCTCCAACCAAATGATATCGCGAAAGTCTTAGAAACGCAAGTGGTTTTGGGATTAAATTCACATGAAATTTCGAAATATTTACAACATGTAGTGTTGCCCTGTAAAGCCAAACGCTATATTTTGTGAATTGAACTTATTTCGATGTAGTTGAAGGCGGGCATTAAGAAAAAACAAACAAGCATGGATTAGCGGAATTACTTCCCTTTCCCACCCATGCGTCGATCAATATCGAGAACATCTGTCAATCGTCTAACCGAAAGGAATACCTTGGCCAGATGCTCCACATCCCTTACCTCCGCGGAGATTTCAAACTTTGCCGTTCCGTCCGCGAATGAGCGTGTGTTGATGGCCGTGATGAAGGTCTTCTGCTCCCCAAAGATATTGCCGACATCGGCCAGCAGCCCGGTGCGGTCTGAACAGTCAATGATGAGACTTACGCTATAGACCTGATTGTCCCCACCCGTGTATTCTACCGGCGTTAGGCGCTGGTTCTCGACGACATCTTTTTCATATTGTTTGATGTTCGGACACTCTTTACGATGCAAGGTAATTCCACGACCGCGCGTGACATAGCCGACCACTTCGTCGCCCGGAATGGGCTGACAACAGCGCGACCTGCGAATAAGCACGTTATCAATGTCACCCGTCTTAACCTTGAGTTTGCTGTCGTCTGCACGCCCTTTACCAAGGACCAATCCCTTTGGCGCGAGTTGCGGATTCGGCTGAAGCCTGTGGACCACAGAAGATGACGAAATCGTGCCATACCCGACTGCAGCAAGAAGTTCATCTTCACTGGGAACGTTGAAATGCTCCGCGACCGACCGCAGATTTTCATCTTTCAGTAGCGTATGGGCGTCGAGACCGAGTCTTTCAGCCTCGCGAACCAGGGATTCTCGCCCCAACTCGACGTTATCTCCGTGATTGGTTTTCTTAAAATAGGCTTTGATTTTGCTGCGCGCATGTGTAGTTTTTGCAAGCGACAGCCAGTCTCGACTGGGGTGCGCGTCCGTTCGAGTTTGCACTTCTACCACATCGCCGTTGGAGAGTTCGTGACCAAGCGGGACAATTTTGCTGTTGACCTTTGCAAGGACCGTTCTATCGCCCACGTTAGAGTGAATCCGATACGCAAAGTCGATCGGTGTCGCACCAACTGGCATATCAAAGATATCTCCCTTGGGCGTAAAGACAAAAACCTGGTCCGCAAAGAGATCATTCGCTCCTCGAAGGAATTCACCGGGTTCTTTTGCTTCATTCTGCAGGTCGAAAATTTGTTGTCGAAGCCAGTTGAGTTTCTTTTCAAATTGGTCGGTTACTTTTCCGCCCTCGCCCTTCTCTTTGTAGGCCCAGTGCGCCGCGACTCCGAACTCCGCGGTTCGGTGCATCTCCCACGTCCGAATCTGAATTTCAAGTGGCCGCAAGTGGGGTCCAATGACTTTCAGGTGCAGGCTCTGGTACATGTTGCTCTTGCCCTGGGCGATGTAGTCACTGTACATGCCCGGCATTGGCGTCCAGATGCCGCTCACAATGCCGAGGGCGTGGTAGCACTGCGGTTTGGTGTGAACGATGATTCGTACTGCTACAAGGTCAAAGAGATCGGTAAAGTCGAGCTCCTGTTTCAACATTTTCTGATAAATCGACCAGAGGTGCTTCGGTCGACCCATCACATAGGCATCCGGAATTCCCTCCGCTTGCAACCGCTCCTTAAGAATTGAGATTGCTTCGTCCACCTCGCCCTGTCGTTCATCACGAGTCTGAGCGACCTGGTTAGCGATGCGATTAAACTCTTCTGGTTCACTGTATTTGAACGCGAGGTCTTCAAGCTCCCACTTGATCTGCCCGATGCCAAGGCGATGAGAGAGCGGCGCGTATACCTGAAGCGTTTCTCTTGCAATCCGGAGCCGTTTGTGTTCGAGCATGGAACTGAGTGTTCGCATGTTGTGGAGACGGTCTGCGAGCTTGACGACGATCACCCGAAGGTCCTGTGCCATGAACATGAAGAACTTACGCATGTTGGCCGCGTTCTTTGTCTGCTCTTGCAGGCGCTGTTTGCGGGCCTCTTCATGGGGCTCCAGTGGCTCTTCGTCGTCATCATCCACCAGCGTGTTGATGGCGAACTCGTCCTTTGCGACCTTCTGAAGCTTCGTGACGCCATCCACCAGATCCGCAATCTCTTTACTGAACATCTTCTCGATGTCTTCGCGGGTGACCTTGGTATCCTCGACGACGTCATGCAGGAGTCCTGCGCAGAGCGTCTGGATGTCCATTTCGAGTTCTGCGAGAATCTGTGCGACTGCGAGGGGGTGCGTGATGTAAGGTTCGCCGGAACGGCGTTTGATCTTGGCATGCATCTTGCGGGCAAAGTGGTAGGCGCGACGG
>JBDUAM010000469.1:0-14901 GCA_040004655.1 Chthonomonadales bacterium
CAATGATTGAGTTAGTGGTCGGATCAATTGCCGCGGTGTTGATACACCATTCTCGAACCGCAAGTGGCTTGCTTGGCCGAAATTCTGCGTCGGGAGTTACTCCTGTAACCGTCTTGATCTCTTTCATCGCGGTGACGCCAGAAATTGGATCAACGGCCGTCTGGTTTGGATCAACAACTGCGACTTTGTTCACACCGTCCCCACCTACACCAGCGTAATTGTTGTACTTTATGCAGAGCAGATAGCTACTTGGTCCCACATAATCGGGAATCATGCTGGCTGGTACGACTGAGGCAGTATCATCCCAACCGAAGGCGGCCGGAGTTTTTGTAATAGAAAGATTGTTATTGAAGTGCAGTAGGTATCCGCGATCGTGGTTTGTACCGATGCTTGTTTCCAACACGCCAAAGTAGACGTCGCCATCAGGCCCGACAGTTGGGCTCGCAGTTCCATCACTGGGTATGTTAGCATCGCCTCCAAATTTTGCGTCCTTCAGGCGAACCTTTGAAACGAATGCCATTGTAGTCGTGTTCCACATCGACAAATAGCCAACACCAAAGTTGCTGTTCGAGCAGATTGCAATATACAAGTTCTTGCCATCCATGCTGAGCGCAGGAGCGCAGTTCGTAGGAACCTTAACCGCGGTAGCGTCACCATTGGCTGAAACCGGTGCGATAGAACCTACGCCATCGTATCGGATCTTTGCAATTCCGTTGACGATGTTTGCCGGATTTGCACCTGTTACATGGACCCCAAAATAGATCGAGCCATATCGGTCTGTTGTAATCGGAGTGTTGATGAAAACGGACCCGTTATATGTGCCTGCATTCGCCAGATAGGTTGACAGCCCGTAGAAACAGAGCTGACCAGTGAATGTGCCGCCGTTGGCGTCGGGATTGTCTCGGTAGTAGACAGTTCCTCCGGCGCCAGGGAAATAGCATCTATTCCTGGGGGTGAGGCATCCGCTAACGCTGGGGGTCCAGTTGTGGGGCGGCAACACGTAATCTGTGTTAATAGACCACTTTGCTGCACCGTTGGAGCCAGCAACCGCGTCAAATCGATATCCGCCAACAGCGCCTGTTTTGACCGGAACAATGACAGTATTAGCAGACGTGATGAGCGGGGATCCGTAATGGATGAAAAGATCGCCACCGCTATATTGCGGAGCAAGATCGACAGGCTTTTGCCACTTGATCTGGTTGAGGTTAGCGGCAGTGTAAGCCGAAATTGCAGAATGCTGTGCGTCGTGCCCGTATGAAGACCATGTCAGTGTGAGGCTCTGATAATAGGCAGCTACTGGAATTGCAGCGACCAGTGTGGATACAAGGCCAATTCCAACTGCAAGGCGGGTTTTCGAGCGAATGAGGTGAGGCAGAGGCATTGTTATCTCCAGGCAACGAGTGAATTACAACGTTCAACTTGTCACGGACGATCCAATTTGAAATAAATTAGTCGGGCGAGCTGTTATTTCCTTCATTCAATTTTAGAAGGAAGGGTAACACGGTCAGATTGTCGAACGTGACATCATTCCTGTCATTTTAGAACCTATGACCGGCAACTTCCAATCAACCTACCGGAGGATTTTTCGTTGGCAAACAGTGACGTTGTGCGCGTATTGGTATGGGATGAGAAGCCTTCACATGCACCAAAGGATATCTATCCCGTAAGTATTAACGGGGCGATTGCTGAAGGATTGAACAAGCTTGGCGGGGGGAAGATCGTCGCGAAGACGGCCAATCTCGACGATGCCGAGCAGGGCGTGACCGAAGCAGCCCTTGCCGAGACCGATGTTTTGATCTGGTGGGGGCATATGCGGCACGCTGAAGTCTCTGACGAGACCGTGAGGCGTATCGTTAAACGTGTCCACAAAGAGGGAATGGGGTTTATCGCGCTGCACTCAGGGCATTATTCGAAGACTTTTCAGGCAGTGGTCGAGGGGCACGGGCATCTTAAAGGCGGATGGCGAGAGATGGATCCGCCGGAAGAAGAACAGATTCACGTTTGCGCGCCGTGGCACCCAATTGCGGCGGGTATATTCGATTTCAAGTTGAACGAGGAGTTCTACGGCGCTCCGTTTGACGTTCCGCCGCCGCTTCAGGTGATCTTTCAATCGTACTATCCCTATGATCAGCGGACATTCCCATCCGGCTTAATCTGGACTGTTGGAGATGGCAAGACTCCGGGATTTGAGTGCGGCCCGGGCGAAGGTGTTGGAGAAGGGTACGGCAAGGGGCGGGTCTTTTACTTCCGTCCGGGGCATGAGACTATTCCGACTTTCTACAACGAGACGGTGCGACAGATCATCACCAATGGCGTTATGTGGTGCGCTCATAAGAGTTAAAGATAATTGACCGTTGTCCTACTCCTCAGATGCTCAAAGGGAGTGGGACGGGGGCAAAAGCTAATTTCGTGGTAAGTGACGGAGCCTGAAGACCAGGGACATTACTGTATAATCTGATTACTGGAATTTATGGAAAGTATCATGACGGACTATTCAAAATTACAACTTGCTTTGAAACACCTTGAGCAGCAATTGGCTAATCTTGACGCTGCTTACTCTCGAACCGAATTGACAAGCCTTGATCGCGAGGCCATTGCAGAGTCGACCATCCAGCGTTTTGAGACAGCTTATGATACGTGCTGGAAGAGTTTGAAGCGATATTTGGTGGAAGTTATGGGAGTGGTTGATATTGCAAACTCGCCGAAACCGATATTGCGGGAAGCAAACGTAAATAACTTGTTGAACGATCGCATTGTGGAATGGCTGGTGTATGCTGATGCTAGAACGGCAACCGCTCACGATTACAGTGGGACAAAGGCTGCCGAAACGCTTGCGATTGTTCCGAGCTTTATGGCCGACGCCATCGATCTCTACCAGATGATTACAGGAACCCCCTGGCAATGATCACCAATCTGGAAACACCAATCCTCCAAATAACTCCTCACGAGCGTCAGCTTCTGGATGAAATTCTTACTCGCTGTCTGCCGGGCGTTGAAGTGTGGGCGTACGGATCTCGGGTTGGCGGCAGTCCCAGAAAGAACTCGGATCTTGACCTCGTGGTGCATACTCAGCCTGCTCAACGCCAAACTGTATCCGACTTGCGTGAGGAATTAGAGGAGAGTAACCTTCCATTCAAGGTTGATATGCACGTATGGGATGATTTGCCTCCTGAATTTCAACAAAGAATTCAGGCAAACTACGTCAAACTGTGACCTGACTACTAACTCGACAAGATGCTTCGAGCCTTCTCCAATTGCGACAGCACAGCTTCCGCTGCTGTTCCACCTTCTGCTTTTCGCGCACCAACGCTCATCTCCACAGTTGCCATGTAATCGGGCTCATTCGCGAAGAGCGGAGAAAACTCCGAAAGCTGCGTAGGTGTCATCTCTTCGAGCAGAATCTGGTTCTCTTCGCAGCGCTTTACAATTGTGCCGATGACGTGATGTGCGTCGCGGAATGGCATTCCCTGCCGAACAAGTAAGTCTGCCAGGTCGGTAGCTGTTGAGAAGTCGCCCTTCAGGCTGCTCTTCATTCGGTCGCGCTGAAACTTTGCGGTTGCGATCATTTTGGTGAATGGTGGAAGCAATGTGAGCAGAATATCGAGCGTGTCAAAGATCGGCTCTTTGTCCTCCTGCATGTCCTTGTTATAGGTCAGCGGCAGACCCTTCATCACGGTGAGCAGCGCCATCAGGTTTCCAAAGACGCGGCCCGTTTTCCCTCTTGCCAACTCAGCGACATCCGGATTTTTCTTCTGCGGCATGATGCTGCTGCCAGTGGTGACACTATCGTCAAGAGCAACGAAGCCATACTCGGGGCTATTCCAGATAATGATCTCTTCGGCGAGCCGTGAGAGATGGACCATCAGAATAGAAGCCGCACTGAGAAACTCAATGGCGAAGTCACGATCCGCGACGGCGTCCATGCTGTTTTCAATCACGCAATCAAATTTGAGAAGTTCGGCTACCCTCTGCCGATTGATTGGGAATGTGGTTCCCGCCATTGCACCTGCGCCGAGGGGCAGTCGATTTACTCTCGTTCGTACGATCTCCAAACGTTCACGATCCCGCTGGAACATCCAGAAGTAGGCGAGCAGATGATGAGCGAGGAGTACCGGCTGCCCGTGCTGGAGGTGTGTGCATCCGGGAAGAATTGTGTCGGTCTCTTCGGACGCACGTGCGAGCATTGTTTCTTGTAAGCTCGTGACAACCGTGAGAACGTCCCCCAGAGCATCCCGCAGGTAGAGTCGCAGATCTGTTGCAACCTGATCATTGCGACTCCTTGCAGTATGCAGTTTGCCCGCGACGAGTCCGATCTTCTCCCTCAATGACGCCTCGACGGCAGCGTGGATATCTTCCTGCTCTGGGTCGAGCGTGAGGCTGCCTTCTGACAAGCCCGCCTCAATCTCGGCGAGACCTTTGCAGATGACGATGGCATCATCGGATGGGATGATGCCCGTTTCACCGAGCATGGTCGCGTGAGCAATGCTGCCGCGAATATCCTGTCGCCACATTCGGCCATCAAATGGTAGTGAGTTATTCAGCAGCTTGACGAGCTCATCGGTATCAGAAGAGAATCGACCGCCCCAGAGTTTTCCGGTAGAGGGAGAGGATGACATTCTTACTTCTTTCGAGCCTGTCGCAATGCCCAGTACATGCGGGACTGCATGCCGTGGGTCTTCACCATGCCGACGCTCTCAGACTGATCGAAGGACTTGCTGTCGAATGACGCGAGGTCTTCATTGTAGAGCGCCCAATCGCTTTCACGACCTACTACGACACAGGAACCTTTGACCAATCGAACCGTAACGGTGCCCGTGACGCGCTCTTGAATGGTATTGATGAACGCTTCCAGGTCTTCCTTGAGCGGGTCGAACCAGAGGCCCTTGTAGGCGAGTTCGCCCCATTCTTGATCCACGTGCGTTTTGAATTTTAATTCGCCCTGGGTACAGACGAGCGCTTCCAGCGCCTTGTGCGCGGCGATCAAAATGACGGCAGCCGGGCACTCGTAGTTCTCTCGGACCTTGAGGCCGAGCATTCGGTCTTCCATGATGTCGACCCGACCGATGCCATTGTCGCCAGCGAGTTTATGGACTTCGGTGACGAGGGCGAGTGGTTCCATCTTCACGCCGTCGAGCGAAACGGGAACGCCATTCTCAAATCCGATTTTCAGGATTCGCGCTGTGCTCGGGCAGTCGTCAATGCTCTTGGTCCACGTAAAGATCTCTTCTGGCGGAGCATAGTTTGGCTCTTCCAGATGCCCACCTTCGATACTTCGACCCCAGAGGTTCTCATCGATAGACCAGATCTTATCGCGGGTCTGCGGAATGGTGATGCCGCGCGCTTCGCAGTAGTCAAGCTCTTCCGTTCGGGTCCATGGTTCGCGCTTACCATCCGGCAACAGCTTGCCTTCTCGCATGGGGGCGATGACTTGCAGGTCCGGGGTCAGGGTTCGCATGACGTACTCGATCCGGAACTGATCATTACCCTTGCCCGTGCAGCCGTGCGCATAGGCGACCGCGCCGACCTTCTTCGCAACTTCCACCGCCTTCAACGCGATCAATGGCCGAGCGATGGAGGTGGAGATGGGATAGCCCTGATAATCGCCATTGGCTTTGACTGCGGGCCAGCAGTAATCTTCCACGAATTCGGCTTTTGCGTCGACCGTGTAGTGCTCCGTGTTAAATAACTTCGCACGATCTTCTGCCTGCTTGATATCTTCGACAGGCTGACCGACGTCGACCGTAACGGTGACGATGTGGTCAAATCCGTACTCCTCACGCATGAGCGGAATACAGACGGAGGTGTCGAGCCCTCCGGAATAGACTAAAACTACTGTTGCCATCTTATGTGGAACTCCTCGATTTTTGTATTGGGTCTCCGCCGGGCGGAGTGGATTACTTGCCGATCAACATCGCCATGATCGCCTTCTGGGCGTGGAGTCTGTTCTCGGCCTGTTTGAAGACGACGGACTGCGGGCCATCCATCACGTCGTCGGTTACTTCGTCGCCGCGGTGTGCGGGCAGACAGTGCATAAAGATGGCATCGGGTTTGGCGAGCGCCATCAATTCTGAATTCACCTGAAAACTTCTAAACGCCTGAATGCGGGCGAGCTGCTCTTTTTCCTGTCCCATGCTTGTCCAGACATCTGTGTAGACCACATCCGCGCCGACGGTTGCTTCATTCGGACTATCGGTGATCTCGATCTTGCATCGACCGTCGGCGATCTCGTTCGCCGCGCCAATCACGCTTGGATCGGGCTCATAGCCGACAGGGCAAGCCGCGTGAATATTCACTCCAGCGAGCGCGCCAGCCAGCGCCAGAGAGTGGAGAACATTGTTTCCATCACCGATGTAGCTCAGCGTAAGCCCATCAAGTTTACCTGCCTTCTCCCAGATGGTGTAGAAGTCGGTAACCGCCTGGCAGGGGTGCTCAAAGTCACTGAGGCCGTTGATAATCGGCAAATCGCAGTTGTCCCGCAAGTCGATGAGAACCTGGTGATCAAAGACGCGCGCCATGACACAATCGACCCATCCCTGAAGATTTTGTGCTACGTCTGGGACCGATTCACGCTGGCCCAACCCGATCTCTGCCGGACCCAGAATGGTTGTAAGTCCGCCAAGTTGTCGCATGCCTATATCGAAGGTGACGCGAGTGCGAAGGCTCGGCTTTTCAAAGATCATTGCCAGAGATTTGGGATACGTCCACTTCAGAAACGGCGACTCGGTCTTGTGTCCAAGTTCCATTCCAGCTGCAACTGTCATGATCGCTGCAAACTCATCCGAAGTGATTTCGGCCATGGAGAGCAGGCTGCGACCCTTCAGGGTCGCGCCAAACTGCTCAAAAGCGTCAGTTGCCGGCGCGTGTGAGCCAGCGAGATTAAAGTCATCGGTTATCGGGTTCATTGGGCACCTCCAGCTTCTGTTTCAATCTGGGACAAGATGGTTTTCAACGCGTCGACCGCCGTGTCACACTGCTCTTTCGTGATGACGAGTGGTGGCAGCATACGCAGAATGTTGTCGCCGACGGCGTTTAACACAAATCCAGCCTTCATCATTCGGCTGAGGACCAGTTTGGCATTCGGGTTAACTAGCTCTACCCCGATCATCAGTCCAGCGCCTCGAACTTCTTTGATGACGCCCGGCAAGTCTGCCCCAAGTTTTCGCAATGCCGACTGCAAATGCGCGCCGACGGATTCAGCCTTCTGCATCAAGCCTTCGTTTTCCATCACGTCCAACACGGCAAGCGCCGCCGCACAGGCGAGTGGCTGTCCACCAAACGTAGAGCCATGATCTCCCGGCTGCAAGGTGCATGCCGCCGATCCCCGTGCGAGGCAGGCTCCCATTGGCACACCGTCCGCAATAGATTTGGCGAGTGTGACGATATCTGCCTTCACCCCGGACCATTCCGATGCCAGAAACTTACCCGTTCGCCCGATGCCACACTGAATTTCGTCAAAGATTAACAGGCATCTGACCTCGTCGCTGACCTTTCGCAGTTCTTGTAGGAACTCATGAGGAACCGGCTTGACGCCGCTTTCGCCCTGAATGGGTTCGATCATGATCGCGCAGGTTTTTTCAGAGACATTTGCTTTCAACTCTTCCAGATCGCCGACGTGGACATATTTGAATCCGGGTGGCAGTGGCTTAAATGCGTCCTGATATTTGGGCTGTGCGGTTGCGGTAACGGTTGCGAGCGTTCGGCCATGGAACGATCCGTAGAACGTTACGATCTCAAAACAGTCGGGTCCGCGTTCTTCTTTGCCCCATTTTCTGGCGATCTTGATGGCGCACTCATTGGCTTCCGCGCCGGAATTGGCGAAGAAGGCGCGATCCATGCCTGAGAGCGTGCATAGGCGTTTCGCGAGATCGGCCTGAAGAGCATTGTGATATAAGTTGCTCACGTGCATTAGCGTTCCAGCCTGCTTTGCGATGGCATCAACGACATGCGGATGGCAGTGTCCAACTCCGCACACGGCAATTCCAGCCAGCAGATCAAGATACTCCTTGCCCGAGGTGTCCCAGAGCTTCGCGCCCTCGCCACGCACAAAACAGACCTCCTGACGCGCATAGTTGCGCATCGTGTATTCCTTTTCGAGGCGTATGACCTCTTCCAGTTGGGGGTCTTGTGTGAGGTGCGGGTTCATCCTGGTCTCCTTCGGTTTAGTTTGTTGCAGTTTCGGAATCGAGCAACAACATCGTGCCGATACCCGTGTTGGTAAACATCTCGATAAGAATTGCGTGCGGCTTTCTGCCGTCGATCATGTGGGCCCGTTCGACGCCTGCCTCGAGCGCAGTGATACACGCTTCCAGTTTTGGGATCATGCCCTTTTCGGCGGCGCCGGATTCGATCAGCTCTTTCGCTCGATTTGTGTCCATCTCGGAGATGAGAGAGGTCTTGTCGGAATAGTCGGCGTAGAGCCCTTCGACATCCGTGAGCATGATCAATTTGACCGCCTGAACGCTCGCAGCGATGGCTCCTGCGGCATGATCGGCGTTCACGTTGTAGCTCTCACCATCCTCGCCGATAGCGACGGACGAGATGACGGGAATGTATCCTTGATCGACCAAAAGCGTGAGCAAAGCAGGATTGATCTGGGTGATATCGCCGACAAAGCCCAGATCGCCGAGGTCTGATTCCATCTTTTGCGCGACGATGAGATTGGCGTCTTTCCCGCTTAGTCCAACGGCCTTGGCGCCCTGCTGATTGAGTAGCGCGACAATTCCCTTGTTGGTCTTGCCGGCGAGCGCCATTTCGACTATTTCCATCGTGGCAGCATCGGTAACTCGAAGTCCGCCGAGGAATGTCGGTTCGTGGCCCATCTGCTTCATCAGGGAGCTGATTTCGGGTCCGCCGCCGTGTACAAGGATGGGTCGAATGCCTACGTAGTGGAGCAGCGCGACATCCTGCATCACCTGCGATTTCAGGCCTTCGTCGATCATCGCGTTGCCGCCGTATTTGACGACTACGGTCTTGCCGTAAAATTTTCGGAGGTAAGGGAGAGCCTCGATGAGGACCTCTGCTTTGTCGCCCGGTAAGAATGAACTCAACTCGCTCATGTGTGGTACTCCGCGTTGATCTTGACGTAATCGTAAGAGAAGTCACAGGTCCAGATATCGGCGCTGGCGTCTCCGGAGTGGAGGTCGACGGTCAGCGAAATCTCTTCCTGTTTCAGATAGTCCGAGCAGGCATCGCGATCAAATGGAACACCCGTGCCCCGTTCGAAAACAATCGTCGATCCAATGAAGACATCCGTGAGATTGAAATCGAACGGAATACCTGCTCGACCGGCGGCCATCATAATTCGACCCCAGTTCGGGTCGGAGCCAAACAACGCAGTCTTCACAAGTGGCGATTCGGCGATGGTCCGCGCGATCTTTACGGCGTCCGCTTCAGACTGCGTACCCTTCACCGTGACCTGGGCGAGTTTAGTCGCTCCTTCGCCATCTCGTACAACCAATTTGGCGAGGTTCAGGCAAATGGTTTGCAGCGCGGAAACGAAATCTTCAAAAGCCGGCCCTTCACTTTCGATATCAATACTTGATTTTCCGGATGCCATCACCAGCGTCATGTCGTTGGTGCTGGTATCACCGTCGACGGTGATCCGGTTGAACGTCTTCTCAATTGCCCGAACAAGTGCGGTTTGCAAAAGACCCTGAGGAAGCGCGGCATCTGTGGTGACAAAACAGAGCATGGTGGCCATGTTGGGTGCGATCATGCCGGAACCTTTGCACATGCCTCCAAATCGAATGGGGCCCAGCCAGTTGTCAGACTGAAATTCGATGGCTGCCATCTTCTGCCGAAGGTCGGTGGTCATGATCGCCTTTGCAGCAATGACGTCGGCTTTTGGGCTCTGCTCCAGGGTGGTCACAGCCTTTGGTACGCCAGCGGCGATCTTCTCCATCGGCATCAGGTGCCCGATTACTCCCGTGGAAGCAATCAATACCCGGTTGGAAGGAATGTTGAGGTTTCGTGAGACGAGGGTCGCCATGGTCTCAGTGTCTCGGTCACCCTGCGGGCCGTTGCACGCGTTTGCATTGCCAGCGTTTACGAAGATCGCCTGGGCTCGACCGAGCGCTACCACTCGTTGCGACCAGGTGACGCAGGACGCCTTCACTTGATTGGTCGTAAAAACTCCCGCGACGGGGCAAGGTTCATCCGAGACGATGAGTGCGACATCTGGTCCGGCCGATTTTAACCCCGTTCGAACGCCGGAAGTCTTAAATCCACCGGGAAACGTGACGCCCTGTTCTTCAAATTCTGTTGCACTAAGAATCACCTGTAGATCTCCCTGCTAATAAATTCTTGTCTGTTCTCAAGGCCAGAGTCCCGGCGCAAGCAAACCGTTTTCCTGTCGCTGGTGAAACATGATGTTCATATTCTGAATCGCCTGACCGACCATGCCCTTGCCCAGGTTATCGATTACCGAGATCACCGTGACTCGATTGGTCCGCGGGTCGACGCTAAGCCCGATGTGGCACATATTGGATCCGGCGACGTGCTTGGTGGAGGGCAGTTTGTCGACGACCTGCACGAACGGCGCTTTGGCGTAGAATTCGCGATAGATGCCCAGAAGGTCTGCGGTCGACTTCTCGCCGACGAGGTTTGCGTAAGCTGTAAGAAGGATGCCTCGAGTCATGGGGACGAGATGAGGAGTGAACGAGACCTTTAGAGGCGCGCCTGCAATGGCGGATAACTCTTGCTCGATCTCGCCAGTGTGCCTGTGCGTTCCGCCGATCTTGTAAGCGGTCACGCTCTCATTGGCTTCGGGAAAATGGTAGTCGAGGCTGAACTTGCTTCTGCCCGCACCAGAGATACCGGACTTGCCGTCGACAATGATGTTATCGGTGTGGGCTAGCTCGTGGCTATAGAGCGGAGCCAGCGCCAGAATAGAAGCTGTCGCATAACAACCCGGATTACCGACGATACTTGCCTGCCGGATTGCCTGCTCGTGAAGTTCCGGGAGACCGTAATCCGAACCGACAGTCAATTCTGGTGAAGCGTGCTCCATGTTGTACCAGACGGCATATTCTGCGGGATCTCGAAATCGGAAGTCGGCGCTGAGGTCGATGACTCTAATACCCCTGGCAACGTAATCGCCCGCAAAATTCATCGCTTGCCCGTTGTCTCTTGCAAGGAAGACCAGGTCGCATTCGTCGAAGGCACTCGGGTCGCCATCCGGGGAGTATTGGAGGTCCGTAAAACCTTGTAGTCCGGGGAAACTCGCCCATACGGGTTTACCGGCATAAGTGTTGGAGGTGGCGACTTTTATCTCGGAGTGTGGATGCCTCAGCAGCGTGCGAATTAGCTCGCCTCCCCCATAGCCAGATGCACCCATGATTCCGATTTTTATCTTGCTCATCTTCTATTTGTTCCTGGTAAGTTCGACCGCAAATCTTGATTTTCTACTCACAAAAATAGCCGTCAGGCTTGGCCTGCGGCTGGGTACATGCATACTCCATGTTTGCCGCTGGCGCTCTATCGAGGCTCGCGGCGAAATCTGTTTGTCAATCAGAAACGACCGGCGCGGCCCACACTTTCGTTGCGGTCACGACGGCTACGGTTAATATAGATTGACACCAATACGTTGTTCATACTCCTCTATTATGACTCATTTCTCACCAGAATTGCAACTGGACTGAATATGTGCGTCAGAAAGCGCCATTTAGCACGAACGGAGCCCAGTAATAGGCATGCGAATATTTCTTGTTTGCCATGAGCTGGAGTGCGGCCGTTCGCAACGCCTTCGCCTTGTTCATTCCCGGCGTTGATTTGAGCGCCTCGCGGTAGAAATTGGTCATAAACATGCTTGTGCTGACGTCGCTGACCTGCCATTGCGATGCGACGGTTCCAGATGCGCCTGCGACAAACGCCGCCCAGGTTAGCCCAACCACACCTTCACCACGAGTCTTCTGACCCAGCGCCGTTTCACATGCTGACAGAACCATCAAATCGGCGTTGATACTCTGATCGGCGAGGGTTCGTGCTTCGAACATTCCGGTTCGCTCTTTGTCTGCGGTCAGCACCAGCGCGGAATACATGGGAGCGGAGGCGTTTAACGCTCCATGGGTCGCGAGGTGGATGTATCGTGCCGATTGCATGTCCTTGATGAGCGCGGTCTCGGTTGCGCCTTTGTCGGTTAGGATCAATTTCTTGCCCGCAAATAGTTTTGAGATGCCCATTACTTCGGATCGAGTAGCGGGCAGAGGCGAGTAATCCTTCGGGAATATGGCGTCACCCAGAGCCAGTAAGTCGAGGGCCGGCCTCATCGTTTTGTGAGCTCGTTGAGATCGAACCATGTAGACCAGCGCCGAGGCGGATGGTGCATAGCTGATTGCGTAGGTCGCGATCAGCGGCTTATTATTGGCGTCTTCCAACACGGCGAATGGTATCGAAAGCTGATCACGGTCAGGGATGATGATCAGCTGCGATTTTCCCTTCAGCAACGCTTGCGCTGGCTTGATCAGAATGTTGTAAAGTGCTCCACCGAAAGCATGATACTTGCCATCAGAAGAGGAACAACGTCGCCACAATTCATCAGAAGCTGTGCGAAAAGCAAAGTCGTTGAACGGAATGCGAATAGGGGTGACCCGTACTTTGCCCGAAACGGCCTCATCTACCACCAACAGATACTTCTCAGATCCTATTCGCTGATACAGGAGCACGGCGGTGCCGGGGTTTGGTTTGAGGACTTCTCGATCAATATCCTGCATCGTAACGGGAGCAAACTCGCCTCGCTGGATCTTCAGTTCAGGCTTTTTGAGATAGAGGTTGACCCGGAACGACTCGAGTTCCCGTCGCTGAAGGTTCTTTTGCTCGATCAGTGCTTCAAGCTTATCAGTCTGAACTGTTGTTTCGGCACGCCGGGAGAGTTCGTCAATTTTTGATTCCAGTGTCGCTTCTACGACTTTCTGCTCTGGCGACATGGCTTTGGAGATCGTATTTTTGCCTGCTCGCATCACGTCGATGAGTTCTCGGGCTTTTGTGCGTTCTGCCGCCGCGAATGCCAGATCAATTTTGCCGAGTTTTAAACAAGCGAGCATTTCCCGTTCATATGGTCGGGAGAGCTTCTCCATCAGGCTCGATTTTAGCGACGAGACAAGCGCCTGCCCACGGATGGAGTCCATCAATCCGGTAGCCTGTGAATAGAGTTTTAGTGCGCCCGGCCAGTCATTCTTGAAAGCTTTGAGGTCACCCAATCCGGTTACAACGGATGCTTGCCTCTCCGGGTCACCGACTTTATCAGCAATGGCCTTGGCTTCGGAATACGCAGCTTCAGCCTTAGCAGGGTTCTTTTGCAGTAGCGCGATCTCACCCTTTGCCATCAGAGCATCGAGAGTTCGCCTGGGATTATTGATCAAGCGAGAAATGCTTAGCCACTCTTCGGCTCCAGAGGCAGCGCCTTCTAAATTGCCGACCTCAACGGAGGCGCGGATGATCGACTTCCAGCTATCCACCGCTTTGAGGTAGTTCTTGCATTCACCGGCCAGTTTGTTGGCTTCGAGTCCAGCCTCAGATGATTTCAGAAATTCGCCAGTTTCCAAATAGAGAAGATCGAGGCTCATCAGGGCTTCCATCATGACTGGTTTGTCGTTCAGGCGCCGAGCCGTGGAGAGGGATCTATCAAGAAACTGGAAGCTGTCCGTGTATTTCCCCGTCTCATAATAGAGCATCCCGAAGGCGAGGTTCGTCTTCATTTCTCCAACTTCACGCGTGGCAATCGCGAATCCCTTGCGGGCCGATTCGAGTTCCGAGAATGCCTCGGCAAATTGCTTGACGGCCGTGAAGTAAGTGCCGCGAACCAGATTAACCTCGGCCAGCACAGTACCATCCTTTGACAGGGTTGCGACTGTCAGTGCCTGATCCAGGTTGGTGGATGCGTCCTGATATTTGCCCTGAGCCGATTGTATATCACCGAGCAATGCAAGCGTTTCTGCCATTAAGCGGTCGTCCTTCAAGGGTTCGCAGACCTTGACTAACGCTTGCATAACCTCTTCCGCATTCTCTGTCATTCCGATGGAGAGCATCAGGCGGGAATAGGCGATGGAACCTTCGACAAGGCCTTTTCGGTCCTTAACGGAGTAATAAGTGGTAATTGCCGATTTGAATGACTTGAATGCATTAAGCGGGTCGCCACTGGCGGAATAGATTTTCCCTTGCATGATTTGCGCGGGAGCGAGAATGGCTGAGAATGCCTGTTCTGATAATTTTGACTTCAGGGCGTCGATGGTGGCGATGGCTGCATTTACAGCGTTAAATGCCTGCGTCCATTGGGCGGCTTTGCGAAAATCGTCTGCTCGGGCAAGGAGTTCGTCGACTTGTCTGCGTGATATCACCGGGCCGTAACGTTTTACAAGATTTGCCAGTTCGGCTGTGGAGACTGCGTTCTGAAGTCTGTCAGTTAGATCGGCTAATACAGGTCGACAGGATTCAACTAACCACTTTCCGTCTCGGGAGATCAGGTCGATATCGAGTCCAAAAGTGAGCGTTCCGGTTTTACCTCCAACCGTCGCGGACCATTTGGCAACGGCGAGGGAGTAGCACTTTCCACCTTGTGGCTCTTCGGGGTAAATCACGAGTTTCGCATCGGCGGGAATCTTAAATGGGGCGATCTGGTCTAAAGTTTTTGTAATCGTTCGGTCTGTATCGGGAGTTGGATCGGCAAAGGCGTTTGCACCATGCCTGTCAGATTTCAAAAGGAATTGAACGAATTGTTGTGCCACATCCTGGGGACTGGCTTGCCTGGCGGCGCTAATGTTTGCAGTAATTACGGCTGCCAGAATACAAATCCAACCACGCAACTTAACGCCATTTGACAGCAATTGATTACCCTTGAACCTGAATTTGAGCTGCAATTTCGACACCAAACCATTAGTACAAGTAAACGGGTAAACGGTTCAGGCA
>JBDUAM010000077.1:0-4389 GCA_040004655.1 Chthonomonadales bacterium
GATAGACTGCACGAAATGTTGAACTGGCATCAGAGTTGGATCGATGGGGCGCTGACCGACGCCTACTGGCAAACCCTTGTACTGCATGGAATATCCGAAGTGGTTAGATTGAAACCATCCGTAAAATCCTATGAAGCGCCGACATACTTCGGAATGCTCACCGCGGAGTTCACTCGTGAATAGACTTTGTGACCTTCTAGGTTGTACGATCCCCATTATTCAAGCTCCAACGGGAAGCGTAGCTGGTCCAGGATTGGCTCTGGCGGTTGCGAACGCCGGTGGAATCGGAGGCATGGGAGTCACCTGGAAAACATCCGATGAACTCAATCAAGCCATTAAACAGATGGGTTCCACCCGCACATACCATGTTAATTACGCCCTTCATTTCAAGCCTGAGACGCTTCAACTTGCACTTGATGCCGGGGTTCCTGTTGTTACTTTTTCCTGGGGAAGAGCCAAGGGCTGTGCTGAAATTTGCCACTCATACGGGGCAAAAGTCGGGGTGCAGGTTGGCTCGCTGGTGGGAGCAGAGCACGCCATTGCCGATGGAGCCAATTTCATCATTGTTCAGGGTGTTGAAGCGGGAGGACACGTTCAGTCGAGCGCTACAATTGATTGGTTGCTTCCCCAGGTGGTGAAGAATTTCGGATCAGCGGTACCGATTGTCGCAACGGGTGGAATCTCTGCGTCGTACCAAATTGCACAAGCTATGCAAATGGGTGCCGACGGCGTGATGCTCGGTACACGATACGTTTGTACTCAACAGAGCCTCGCCCACGAAATTTACAAACAACGAATAGTTGAATCCAGTCCTGACGACACGGCTTTAAGCACCTGTTTCAACGGAGGATGGCCCAATTCTGCTCACAGAACCCTTCGAAACAACACGCTCAACGAGTGGGAAGGGGCAGGTTGCCCTCTCGACAATCGACCAGGTGAAGGTGAAGAGATTGCTCTTACCGCAACCGGCGAATCGATAGAGAGATATTCGGGTACTGCCCCCAGAGTTGGTATGTCCGGCGACATTCCAGAAATGGCCCTCTACGCCGGAATGGGGGTAGACGGTATTAATGACATTCCGGATGCTGGTGAGTTGACCCAAAGTCTGTGGGCTGAAACTCTTTCAATTCTAGGCGAATGACCGAAACCTATCGCCTGAAATAAGAGTAATAAAAGGCAATGGGACCATTGCTTCTGTTTGACAAACCGGCTCCCTTCGGACCATAATTTGCCGGTAACGACATGTCTGGTTATCTTCTGGAGCATCATTTGATCAAGTCCTCTCTTTCAACTTCCGATATTTCAATTCAACCTGGCTCAACGGCCCAGTTAACCGTAACCATTCATAACGGTCAAGATCACGCCGACCTCATCGCCATTGAATTGGAAGGTATCGACGTTGAGTGGTACGCCATACCGGTTGCCTCGGTACATGTGCAGGCCTCCGTCACTCAGGATGTGAAGGTTCTATTCCGCGTCGCACGCACCCATGAAAGTCTCGCTTCGAGTTACCCGTTTGTCGTTCGCGTTAAGAGCATGGAATCGGGCATTTCTGTTGTTCAACAGGCGATGTTGAATGTCGAACCTTTTGCTGCGCTTCAGGTAGAACTTGATCCTAAGCGAGCGGTCTCAACCTTTTTGCGATCTGCAAATGAAGTGGAAGTACGGGTTACGAATTCCGGAAATTACGAAGAGACCGTCGACCTGTATGCGACAGTTCCCGAAGATGCATGCGGTTTTGAATTTGAGACAGAGCGATTGACGCTCAAACCGGGGCATGCTGAGATCGTGCGCGTTCAGGTGGAGCCGTTCAGTCGACCACTGCTTGGCAGCACTCGGCTCTATGGATTTACGGTAACGGCGAGATCAAGCAAGGATTCATTTGTTTCTGGCAGCGCACATGGACAGGTCGAGCGGCATCCACTTTTGAGTCTCATCGCACTGGCTCTCTTAAGTGTGGCCCTTATTGGGACCATTCTTTTTGCAGTGTTTCGGCCGCATCCCATCGTCATCCACTCGTTTGGGGTAACTCCTCGCCAGATTGTCGCTGGCGACAGTGTTACGGTGAATTGGGATGTTGCCAATGCGACGGACGGCGTGTTCATTCAGCCGGAGAATGTGAAACATGATGGAAGTGGATCGCTAAAAATACCGTTGACCGAAACCACAACGCTAACACTGATTGCTCGGCAGGGGACGCACGAAGAGAAGCAGACGGCAGTAGTAGTCGTGACGCCAGCTCCTATGCCTGCTATTCCGCGCATCGTTAATTTCACTTCCAGTCAGAAGAAGGTACATGAAGGCGAGTCCGTGAGTCTTGCGTGGAAAGTTGAAGGCATTAAGACGGTGATGCTGAATCCGCTTGGCATCCAGAAGGATAGCTCCCTGTATACCAGTCAAGAAGTGAAGCCCGAGATCACTACCATTTATGAACTGGCTGCTCAGGGACCGGGTGGCACGGTTTCAAAAACGGTTACAGTCGAAGTTGTTCCGGTTACACAATGCATTGCCGGGATCACCGGCTTCAAGGCGAAGCCGGACAAAACGACTTCTGGGAAAAAGGTCGCACTTGTGTGGGATACGGAGAACGCTGTAACCGTAGACATAGATAACGGCGCCGGAGCCGGGTTGAAAGCAAAAGGACGTATGGAAGTTACGCCGACCGCCACCACCATTTATACGCTTCGGGTAACGGATACAAAAGGAAACAGCGCCACCAAACAGATAACCGTCACGGTTGAGCCACCTAAGGTACTTGACCCGGGGCCAGACGGTCAGCCGCCATCTACAACCAATCCGTCAGGTACTGGCACTGACCCTGGGAAATCAGGGGCGTAATTCCAATTATTATGGAAGCTGTATAGTTAGGCCTTGACCACTCCGGTCGAGGTCTATTTCTCTTTGGAGAACTCCTGAGGAAGTAGTGACGGACACTTTGTATTTGCCTAAGAACCCCCGTACTTTGAAAGTCCCGTTCCAGTCTGACGCACCCGAGCTTTTCGTCCACCACTTTGTTTTGATGAGATGCAGCAGTCTACTATAAGCCTTCTTTGGCGTGAGATTCCTCTTCAAAAGCCCGCTGGGAATGGTGTCCCAATCTCCGTCCACGAAATTCCACCAGGCAATTGCGCTTACGGAAGGGTGGGAGAAAAGCAACGTGTACATTTTCTCAACATAGTCAGCTTGAACGCTCTCGCCATCAAGATTATTCGGATCCGAGACGATCTGTCCGTCGGCCGTATGGTTTGAAAGCACGGTAATCTCGGAGAAGTGGATGGGAAATCCCAACTTTTTGAACGTCTCGGCGGTCTCCCAAACCCTTATTAGTGGCCAGTTCGTGTAGCCCATATGTGCTTCAAGGCCGATGACATTGATCGACGATTTGCGTCTCTTCAGATCGGTGATGAGATCTAAATATTTTTGGTCGAGGTTGTAATCGTTATAAAGCAGCGTTGCGGACGGATCGGATTTGTGTGCCCACCCGAACATATCGGCAGTCAGGTCGGCGACACCCGCTGATCTGGCCCATGCGCCGAGTCCGTTACGGGCATTCCGAGCTGTGGTGGAGTCACCAACTGCGTCCCATATCTCGATTTTGCCCTTGAAATAATTGACGATCTGCTCCACACGTTGCTCCGTCTGGTTTCGGACTCCAGATGGGTTTTGATCGGCCCAGCCTGGAGAGGAACCCGCGAGAAAGAGGGGATGCCCTTTGACGGTGATATTGTTCTCATTCAGCCAGGCGACCTGTGTATCGAGAAGTCTGGTCTCAAAGGTTGTGGGAGTGGGATTTGTATCCGGCCAATAAGTGAGCACTGTTGCGAAGTTGAAGAGATCGGCGAACCGATTTTTGTATTGCTGCTCTTCGGAGGCAGAAGCGTGTTTCATAAGGGAGATTGCAGCACATCCAAACAGAAACTTATGCCCTGTCTGCTCAATCGTAACCTTGACACCAGGAATTGGTTCACCGGAACTATCAACCACTTTGACCTCGATAATGGCCATCCGAATGCGCTTGATACGTTCGTTTGCCCCGACTATTGGGTCGATCGGGTTTTGCGAATGAGTAACTGAAATCGGGGTTGTACTTATGGCCAAAACTAGAAGTGGCGGCAGAATCAAACGGACCTCCTATCTAGGCTTACGGTGACTACTTCTTGAGTTTATCGCGATAATACTGTCGGAATTTTGCTAATTTCGGTGCGATTACCGCCTGACAGTAAGGTTGGAATCCATGCTTGGCATAGAAGTCCTTATGGTAATCCTCGGCGGAGAAGAAGTTTGTAAACGCAGATACCTCGGTGACAATCGGGTTTGGAAAGATCTTTTGGTCCGTCAATTCTTTAATGGTTGCTTTTGCGATCGCTTCCTCCTCCGGGGTCTGGTAAA
>JBDUAM010000564.1:0-14860 GCA_040004655.1 Chthonomonadales bacterium
AATTTTGGCAGCCTTCTTTTCGGCTTCCATCATATCGGTGATCGGCTTTCGGGCCTTACTCTCTTTCAACTGCTTGAGATAGTCGGCCTTTTTCTTGTCGTAATCTGTCGGAAGTTTTCGGCGAGTGTCTTCGACCTTGATCAGGTTGTATCCCGCAGGAGATTTGATAATTCCGCTCATTTCGCCTTTTTTGAGCGCAAAAGCAGCGTTGTCGAACTCATCACCCTGACCACCGCCGCGCTTGTACCAGCCAATATCTTCCTTCTGCACACCCTGGCCGGCATTCAATTGTCCGCCGAGAAGCGTGATCGTAGACTTTTTGGTCTTCGGATCCGTCACGGAATTTTTGTTACCTGGATCGGTGGAATACTGATCGGCGGCTTTGGCAAAGTCTTCGCCACCCTTAATCTTGGCCTGAATCTGTTCCATTCGACGCTGAGCCTGCGCATCCGGCAGTGAGCCCGGCATGGCGGAGGTCGGGGAGATCACGCCCACAAAGATGCGTCGAACCTTCACTTCGTCGTAACTCTTCAAGACATCGTCTTCGGTGACTTTTTGCTGATTTGAAATGCTGTCAGCTAGAATTCTGGGAAGCAGGCTCTCGCGCAAGTCATCTCGCACTTGGGACTCCGTCACGCCCCGCGCATCAAGCATCGCCTGGAATTGAGCCTCGTCGACCGGTTTGCCGGGACCACTGATGCTCTCTTTGAGTTTTTGCAGTTCCTTGTCGATGTCGGCTTCCGAAACGGAGAGATTCTTCTTCTTCGCAGCGGAGCGGGCAATTGCGTCGTTAACCAGTTGGCTTAGGACAGAACCCTGGAAATTAGCCGCCATAGTCGGTTGACCGGCGAGCGCGCCACCCATTTGGTTTTGCATCTGGGACCATTGATTCTCATACGACACGCGGGAAACTGGGACGTCATTGACGATGGCAATGACATCACCACTACTATCGTCTTTCGACGGACTGGCTTTTGATGCGCCTCGACCGCCGCCGTACTGTCCCGGGCCAAAATAAGCAATAAGGCTGAAGCCGAAGACGCCAGCAAGCACGTAGTACCACACCTTATGAGAAGCGAGCTTTCGCCATCGGGTTAGTGATAGGAAGTCACCCGTGTATTGCGGTTCTTCATCAATCTTTTTACGCATAGAGAGTCAGTCCTTTATTAATTGCTGTAAAGCGGTAAGACAGAGGCGCGACCCCTCTTCAGGAGTGCCTCCCGGCGGCAGATAGTGGGTCTCCAGAGAAACCCATCCCGCATATTTCATGGTACGCAGCGCCCGAAACTGCCCGACAAAATCTATTTCACCCTGCCCTACGATACTCCAACTTGCCTCACGGGACCCTTGAGCCACGCTTGCATCTTTTGCATGGACGTGTCCGAGGTAAGGCGCGACGGCATCAAATCCTTCCGGAAAAGGTCGCTGCCCTGCCATATAACAATTACCAGGGTCCCAGCAAGCTTTTAGCCGATCTGACCCAACTCGCCGAAGCACTTCGGCAGCTTCCGAGCCGGTGCCAATGAGGCAGGCATGCTCATTCTCCAGCAGAAGGGTTACGCCTTCTTCTTCCGCGATGGTTATCAGTTTACGGAATTCGTCCACAATTCGGTTCATCCGAACGGCGTCAAGATGTCCGGTTTTCCAGAAACCAAATACTCGCAGTCGGTTCGTGCCAAAATCTCTGCCAATCGCGGCGCACCGCCTCAACAACTCCGGCTGATCTGCCAGCGTTCTCGCCTGGGCGAGGTGCATGTCGCCACCCTCGGTCGCTGCGTCCATCTCCAGCTCACACTTCAGAATCGGCGTTGAGAGAGCGCAGACTTCCATCTTGGCCGCGGCCAGCTCCGTCTTCGCCAGATTAATCTGGTCGGCGGTAAGGTCTGCAATGTTGGTCGACCAGAGGCCCCTGAGTTCCGCGCCCGTCACCCCGAACTCGGACATCACGCTCAATGCGTGACCGAAGTCCTGAGAAATCTCGTCTGTAATGACGGAAAGGCGCATCATCATCCCAACATAAATTCATGCCAAAGCCGGTCGCTTGTATTCGACCGGCATAACCGGGTGATTTTACCGCACCCTACCTCTGTTAGTCAATTATAAGAAGAATTAGAAGGGTATTGGCAAGAAGTGCCGGAGAATCATCATGCCAATTCCAATGAATGGACTTTGCTGCTTTCGTCGAGGAAGAACCTGTACGACGTCGCCGGCCTGAAGCGGAACATCGGGCATTTCCCCTCGTGCGATTCGGTCGAAGTCGATCTGCACCGGTGTGCTGCGGGTTGGATCCTGCAACATGTTTCGCATCAACAACAGCGACTTTCGATCTGCATCTGGACGGAAGCCACCAGCGTCGGAGATTGCTTGTTTCAGGGTTAAGCCCGGTTTGAGCGGAACCGAAAGTGGCGATGCAACCTGCCCGAGGATCGATATCTTCTTCGCTTGATCTCGCGTGGCGACTACCACCACGTCGTCTGGCATGAGCTCCAGGTCGTCTGTCGCAACTGCTCGCATTGCTTTCACGGCGTCGACCGAAAGAAATTGTGCTCCCTTTGACCGAACTATTGTGACCTTATCCGGATCGGCATCAGGAGTTAACCCGAATGCTTCCAGAAGTCCCTGGCGAACGGTGATGCCCTTCTTAAACGGATAGAAACCAGGTTTCTTAACTTCGCCTTCCACCGCAAAGGTCTGCGCTTCCGTCGCCTTGGGACGTGTGTCTATCGTGACGACGTCGCCCTCCTGCATAATCGGATCGACTTCAGGGGCTAACGACCCTTCCACCGCCTTTTGAAAGTCGACAAATCGCTGGGTATATCGGCCGTCGCGCTCTTTGCGTTGCAGTTTAACTCGATGAAGGTCGGCTTCTGGCAAATAGCTGGTGATCAGCAGCGCATCAGATAGGTGAGCGCCATCTCCGAGAATTATTTCGCCGCCATTCCACGTAGAACCCCAGACAAATATTCGGAATCTTGGAATTCGCGTGATCCCGACACGCACTTCAGGCACGGAGAGGAAATACTTTCGCATAGTCGCGGCGATAATTGGTCGACCTTCGGCTGCGGTCTTACCCAGCAATGGAATTGGTTCGGTGACGTTCTCGGCAAGCTTGATGTGAACTCGCCCCTCCCGATCCAGCAGATAGATTCGGCACAGGTCTTTTTCATCAATGCCATTAATGGCGATATCAATAGAGACTTCGTAATCGGGGCCGAGTCGAGTGCCGGGCTTAGCAAGTGGATCAAGTCGGTGTACGTCGGCGGAAGCCTGTGGCGAAACGAAAGTTGCGAGGAGGATAGCGAGAATGAACCAGAGATTGCTTTTTGACATGATCATGGAACCCAGCATACTCCGTCAGAAGTCGTATGCAACCTGATTTGCATCTGCCTACTATCATACCAGAGGGCTGGCCTGAAACATATCACAGAGCAGTCCGCACCAACATCCATGTTGCACAGTGAGATGAAATGCAACTTAATGACTGGCAGTAACCCCTCTCAGAGGGATATTTATATGTTATACTCGGGTCGCAGTTAGATGCATCATATGTTTTACTTCAATATCATTTAATGTTCTTAATACATTTTTTGCTATTTCAGGCGAACAATTGGTTCTGACTTGCGGTCATTAAATCGTTACACGCAAAAAGGGCTGCTGCTTCCCTGATGCATTGAGTAATATCCGTTGAACAATTGAGTAGTCGCTTGCACTTTGCATACTGTTGTATTGACCAAAAGTCATATATAGGAAGTGCAAATGATTACTCATAGTAAGCAAAGAAATCGAATTCGGGGAAATCCTTCCTCGATGGGTTTCGAGCAGGCCCAGGCTCTTAAGTCCGGGTTACGTACGCAAGGTCACTCGTAAATCTGGACCTACACTTCAGGCCATAAACCTGAACAGTTTCGGATGCACGAATGGTCTCTAATGCTCTTCACCGCCGTGGAGGTATGATCGCGTGCTGTTCAATGAAAAATCAATGCTCGTTAAGCAGTACGGTAGGTCAGACAAAGGCTGAGGAAAGCGGCCGTGCACCGTCGACCTGAACCCGAGTCTGACCTATTCCGTTTTTTCTTGGAACAAAAAATCATCAGGACAATTCTTTCTTAATTGCAGGCAATTGACTGCCGAATGTCGAATTACTTCTTAACACAATGTCTTCTACTGATACATCCGCATATGACAAATCGCAACCCTTAATCCCCGTTACCCCGGACGAGTGGGACGCTCGCTTTTCTGAAACTCCAGACGAGTGGTATTTCGGTCGCGATCCATCAGACCTCGCGCGATTGACATACGGTTACTGGAAAACCCTCCAGCCAGAACTTCCGGCACATGTTCTCGACTTCGGCTGTGGAGAAGGTCGGGATGCGGTCTTTTTCTCACAAAAGGGATTTGAGGTTACGGCAGTCGATGGATCGCACGTCGCACTTGCCAAGCTGAATCGCCTGGCGAACGAGAACATCGCGCACATAGCCTCGGTCCAGCAAGTTGAACTCGATAGTTTTCCCATCACTTCTCAATATTCTGTTGTTTCGGCTCACAACAGCCTACAATTTATCGGAAAGAAAATGCCGGGAACGATCAGGCATATGAAAGCTATCGCGCCATCGGGTGCTTTCCACGCGATATCAGGCTTCTCCGATGAGGCCGAGGTAACCCACGACAATCCCGACCTCTATGTTTTGAAGCGGGGCGAATTGAAGCAGATGTACTCTGATTGGTTCGTACTCTATTACTCAGAAGAGATTCTCTGGCGCGAACCTTCCCAGAACTTCTTTTCCTTCGCCAAGATCATCGCGCACAAACCATAGTCCGCCCCATTTTTCTGACATCAGGAGATTCCCATGAGCGACGAAATCGCGCTGTTTCACAACTGGATTGATGCCCACAAAGACGAGTTCATCTCTGGATTGCAGGGTTGCCTACGAATTCCCAGCAAGAAAGAAGATGCTTCCGGTCCGAAGGCACCCTACGGTCAACCGATCCGTGAAGCGCTCACCTACACGCTTGATCTCTGTGAGTTCTTGGGATTTCGGGTGAAGGATGTCGACGGTCACGCGGGCCATGCCGAATTTGGCGATGGAGTCGAAATGGTCGCCGCGCTGGGACATCTCGATGTAGTGCCAGAAGGCGACCGATGGGTCCACGACCCGTACGGCGCGGAAATCGATAACGGCTATATCTTCGCCCGCGGCGCCTCAGACGATAAAGGTCCAACTTATGCGGCGCTCTTTGGAGCAAAGGCAGTCATGGAGAGCGGGCTCCCCCTCAAACGACGAATTCGGGTCATCTTTGGATGCGACGAAGAGAGCGGATTCGGCTGCGTTCACCACTACTGGGATGTCGCGAAAGAAGAGCGACCAGTCCTGGCTTTTACGCCGGACGCCAGCTTTCCACTTGTCTACGCCGAAAAGGGAATCGCCAACCTGATTCTGGAGACCAAACGGAAACCGGGTTCTGGAGGATTGAAGCTCGTATCTGCGGACGGTGGCCGTCGACCAAACATGGTCCCTGATCGCGCCGTAGCAAAATTGAATGGAGATTCGGCAAGTCTTATATCGGCCGCGCGAACCCTCGCAGATTTCTGGGATAAGAACGTCTCGTTTGAAGCTGGCGAATCGCAGATTATCGTGACAGCGATTGGTAAGTCCGCACATGGCGCAACGCCACAAGTCGGGGACAATGCCGTCGCACGCCTCTGCCGAGCCCTGGCTGATCTCGACCTGCCAGAAGATAAGAGTTGGCTCCAGTTTGTGGCGGCTTCGGAGGACCCAACTGGCGCTTCCCTGGGGTATTCCGGTAGAGATGACGTCGCCGGGTCGCTAACGAGCAACCTCGGAGTCTTCCTGGCAACCGAAGACGTTGTTCAGATCACGATGAATGTACGCTATTGCGTTACCTGGACCATAGACAACCTGCTGGCCAAACTGAACACCGTCCTGAGTGGAACAGAATGGTATCTCGCCGAGCATTCCGACAGCATTCCGCTTCACGTTCCGCTGGACAAGGAACCAGTGACGACGCTTCTACGCGTATATCGCGAAGAGACGCAGGACTATGAATCCCAGCCCTACACTATCGGCGGTGGAACTTACGCTCGGGCGACACCGAACGCGGTCTGCTTCGGTGCGAGCTTCCCAGAGGGAGACGACGGTCCTGCGCACGAACCTGAAGAGAAAATCTCCATTGAGGACATTATTCGTTCTGCAAAGATCTACGCGCACGCCCTATACGAACTGGCAAAGTAACTACCCCTGCCAGAGTTCTATCGGCCGCCCCAGCCCATTTGCGATCGCTCTATCGTAGACGAGTGATGCGGCGGCCAGATCCTCCAATGCGATGCCGTTGGACTTGAAGAGGGTGATCTCCTCGGCGTTGCTTCTGCCCGGAAATCTGCCCGAGACTACATCCGAGAGTTCAATCGCCTGCTCCCACCGAAATCTTCGACCATCGACTGCCTGCTGAAGGTCGCCTGCTTCCAGCTTCGCCTGCTCAATCGAGTCGACCACGATCTTGCCGCATCGACCCACCAGATTCCGGTCAATCTCCGCGCGGTTCAGCATGTTCGCCCCGACTGCATTGATATGTGCGCCAGCCTGAACCAGCTTTCCGTCAAACAACGGCGTGGCTGAGGATGTTGCCGTAACAATAATCTCCGCGCCATCGAGCGCCTGTTCGGGGGATTCGGCTGATATTGTTTGTATTCCGGTCAACTCGTGCATGCGATTTGCGAATACAGTGCGCTTCTCTTCGGTCCTACTGTAGACCATTATCCTTTTCAGCTTTCGCACGGCGGCTATCGCCAGAATCTGGCTCTCCGCCTGCCAGCCTGCGCCAAACACGCAGAGGTTGGCCGCGTCAGGATTAGACATATACTTCGTCGCGATGCCGCTGGCTGCTCCAGTTCGGAGTTGACCCAGCTTGTCCGCTTCTATCTGCGCGAGAAGATCGCCCGATTCCGTATCCCATAGCAACACGAGAAACCTAGTGGCAGGCCGAAAGGATGCATAGACTTTCATCGCCGCTCGCCCAAGTCCGAGGTGATAGGCCTCCATAAAGTGGAATGTGCCCTTGGGAGTGAGAAATCGTCGGCGCGAATGGTTAGCGTAGTTTCCCGGCACTTCTGACTGAAAGATGTGGTCAAGTGCATCCACGCAGTCGGCGGCAGAAATCAAACGCGAAACCTCAGATTCCGTAATGAAGAGTGTTGACATGGTCTGCTCCAAGTTCTTGATGGTGTATTGTACCGCTCGTAAACCATGCGTGGACGCTTACTCGTTTTACGTTAGAGCAGGGATTTGAACTCTCGGTGTCGCAAATTGCGAGAGAACCGAATGAAGCGGAATGTCGGCGTGACCCGACCAGAAAGGCAGTTCTTTGCAAACTCAGGAGATACTTAGAAGCGACCTGCTCGATAGGCTGCACGGCGTCTGGCTCGGCAAGATGATTGGGGCTACGCTGGGTGCGCCCATTCGCGGTCGAATGATTCCCGCCAACCTCAATTTTTTCGAACCCGTGCCCGGTCAGGCGACCGCCACCGAATTCGTCGACTTTCAACTCCTCTGGCTCGACTGCATCACTCGCGGTGACGCCATCACCAGTGATGGTCTGGCTGCAAACTGGATTCAGCACATCGACTATCGGTGGGACGAATATGGCTGGGCGCGCTGGAACCTTGATCGCGGACTTGAACCACCCATGTCCGGTGCATTTAACAATCCGTTTTCTGAAGCTTCAGGCGCCATGTTTCGATCTGAAATCTGGGGCATGCTCGCTCCCGGCGAACCGATATACGCAGCAAAAATGGCTTACGGCGACGCCGTTCTGGATCACGCGACCGAAGGCGTTTGGGCGGCAATGGCATGGTCCGCAGCCGTCAGCGCGACTCTGGCAGGCGCAAGACCGTTGGCTGCGCTCGACGTCGCTGGAATAGTACTCCCAATTAATTCTCGCTGCACTCGGGCTATGGTCGCCGCGAAGAGCGCCTTGCCAGGCTTTTTGGATTGGGCCGACGCACGAAACAAAGTCATAGAAGCCAGTGGCTGCGAGGATTACACGGATGCTGCCGTAAACATTGGCCTGGCGGCGTTAGCTTTGATTTATGGTAAGAGCGACTTCGCCGCGACCCTTCTCTACGCTGCCAATGCCGGTTACGGCGCAGATGGAATTGCATCGATGGCCGGCGCGATTATGGGTGCATCTCTCGGCGCATCGCGAATCCCCGAAAGATGGTGCGACCCCATTGGCGACTCGGTGATTCCCGGCTGGGGACTGCACGAAGTCAATTCGACCCGGAAGATCAGCGAACTCGCTCAAGTCACACTTGATGCTGCTGAGAAGTGGATTGAAGCCAGCGGAACCTCCACACAGATCGTCGATGAGCTAACCATCCCGGAACCTCCTCCTTCGCCGGAGCCAATCCCAGAGCCCGTGCCTGAACCGGTCATTGTCGCTGAAACACCGATTGTATCTTCGATTGAGAGTGTGCCTGCGCCAGAAACCGTCGTTGCTGCAGTGGAGGACGAAGACGAAGTTACGGTCAAAGAAATCGATCTAAGCTCTCCACCTGTGGAAGAGCCCGCAGGAACGCCAATTATCGAGCCTGCTGAGCCTGTAGCCTTCGTTTCAGAACCTGTAGATGTTGCGCCGGTTGAAGTGACTCCGGCCGCTCCGCCCCCGAAATCCGGATTGCTGGAACGCCTGACCGAAATAGAGGCGCTACGTAGCCTGCAAAACCTACCAGCTTGCTCCAGCCATCAACACATTGGGGATTTCCTGGTCACGATTGACTATGGCAACCACGGTCCGACGATCTTACCGGGGGTTGCCGGAACATTTGTCGTGACAGTGAAGAACGAAGCCAATACCGATATGCTGGGAACGGTACAGATAAGCGCGCCAGATGGCTGGCAGGTGGCAGTGCCGGGGGCTCAGGGTCAGCGACAGGCGCTGGCAAGTGGTCGATTTGCAAGGTTCGGGTTTGTAGTGAAAGCTCCTGAATCAGCAAATATTGAACTCAAGAATACGTTGCAACTTGTTATCACGCCCGAAGGAAAACGTCCGGTGACGGTTGACATCCCATTCCTCGGTGGAAGCTGCTGGAATGTGGTGGGTCCTTTCCGAAACTTTGTAGAAGAGGGATATGATCATGTCTACGAGCCCGAATTTAAGCCAGGTTTTGATTTGCAATATCTGGGGCGCAATGGCGGAATGATCGGATGGCAGAAGCGAGCGTTTCGGCTAAATGAGTTGCCATTTGAAGAGGTGTTTTCCGGTCAGCCGGGTGTCGCCTATGCATCAACAAGTCTCCACATTGAACGGGCGATGGATGCGAAGCTCATGATTCACACAACCGATGGCGTGCGCGCCTGGCTGAACGGCGAGAGGGTACTTCAGTGGCATTCTCACGACGCTTTTCGGCCAACACTCAGCCAGAGCCCTGCAACCGCCGACATCAAGCTAAAAGCGGGCCAAAACGACCTTCTGCTCAAAGTGGTGCGTTGCGGTAAACCCGTTCGGTTCGCGTGGGCCATAGTCGATATGCTCGGCAAGCCAATCGCCGATCTTGGCAACAGCAGTTGGACTCCGTCCGGTTAATCGAAGTGCACAAATTAGGAAAAAAAGACCGGTCGGATATCCCAATATGGGGTAATCCAACCGGTCTCCTATTTTAGGAACTAAACCAGACTAACTGCCGGGTCGAAGTGCCTTGTTGAAACTCTCACCATCAATTTTCCATATCCCATTGACGTTCTTAAGCGTCCAGTCCACATCTTTGGTGCCAGAGAGAGCCCCGGCGGCAGATCCTTTGCCCTCAAGGGTCATTTTCATCTTGACTGTGGCACTGTCTCCCGTCATGGTCTGTTCGCCAACCTTTACATCTTTAAATGTCACCAAGGTACCCAGCATAGTTAACTGTGTTTTTGCTATCGTCGCCGGATCCCCGCCCATGGTCTTAATCTGCTCTTTTTGGGCATCGCTAATGTCGATGGAATCGGCAACCGTGCCCCAGTCAGCTGATTGCAGCGCCGTGGCGACCTTTTCGGCGGCCTTGGTCGGAGCCATCTGCTTCTGATTCCAGAAGAACCATCCGCCACCACCACCTACCACCATTAGAACAAATATCACGGTCCAAACGATGGACATGACGCTCTTGCCCTGAGGCTCATCTTCTTCCGGAATTCCATATCGACCACGGGTTGGCGTGCGCGAACCCGGCGGACCAGACTGCTTGCTTCCACCTTTTGGCGCCGGGCCTGATGCACTTGGTCCCATAGGTTTAGGGGCCGGTCGGGGTACTTCAATTACGTCACCAGTCAGGGAAACGCGCATTTCGCCGCTACCCGTGGGACCGTCGTTTACCGCCGATCCCATGGCCATGTAACTCGGAGTTACGCCAGCACCCGGCAGACCGGGTAGACCTGCAACCGGGCCACCGGCCGCGGGATTTGCGTCTGTCTCTTCCGGCTCTTCAGCCTTCATTCTATTCCCGCAGATCCTACATTCGTCTGCGTCGTCTGCAACTCCGGATCCACATTTTGGACATGCAACTGCCATACAACTGTCCTTTCCCCAAAGACTGGTAAGCGCAATCTGCGCTAATATTTTTCCGCTGCAGCACGAGATTTGATCTTATCATAGCACTCGTCGAGCGCTATCTTCCATCCGTCATTCTCTTTGCGAAGAATGTAGTGGTCTGTAAAGCTATCGGCGGAGACGCTGATCAGGCTTGTGCTGTCCTTGCGAACTCCGAGCGATACATCGGCCTCGGCTTTGTCGCCATTCTCCACCATGTTGCTGACATTAAAATCGCCCATCTTTCCAGCTAATTTCTCAGCAACCTTCCATTTGGAGGTGTAAGAATCTTTGTCCGGATAAATCTTCTTGGTCTTAATGGAGAGCAGGCCGTATTGAGCTTCCGTGTCGCCCGATTTTATCGCTGCAACATAATTTACCAGAGCGACCGAGGGCGAGTGTTTGTAGACCACAAAGTACCATCGTCCGGCAAATAGCAGCCCGATTCCAATGGCGATGAAAATGATGATTTCCGAGAATCGCTCACCTAATCCATTACTCTGGCGTCTTCGAGTTGAGCCAACCATTCTTGACATGAAATTGCATCCTTTTGCGGCCCAGGAGATAGCCTACGGTAGCGACATTCTCGGGAACTATGTTAATATTACACCCTAAAGGCACACGTTTCTGCGCATTGTTCCGTTAGCGATGTGCACCTAAGATGTAACTGCAAGCGGCCAGTCGAGGTTACCGTCTATGAAATGCCGATCAGAGCATTCGAGAAACATTTAACTCAGAGGAAACAGAATTTATGTACATCGGTATTCTCACTGGCCCATTCAGCAAGGAACCTCTTGAACACGTCACCGCCTTTGCAGCCGAATATGGCTTTGGCGGAATGGAAGTTGCAGTCGGTGGACCCGGCAGTCACATTGACGTCACCAACTTTACGCAGGACGATGCAGACCGAGTCAAAACGCTGATGGAGCGGCGGGCGCTTACCATCTCTGCCCTCGCCGCATACATCAATAACACAGACGCCGATCTTGCCAAACGAGCTGCCAACAACCAGATTGTTAAGGGCGCCATCGACGCAGCCTCACTGCTGGGAGTCGATACGGTTTGTACGCTCGCCGGACTTCCTGTGCCCGGAAAATCAAAGACACAGATGATTGAAGAAGACTGCGCGGAGGTGTTCACGCCATTGGCACAATACGCCGAATCGAAGGGCGTGAAGATCGCTATTGAGAACTGGTTTGCCACAAACGTCCAACACCTTGGCCACTTTGAACGCCTGTTTGAAGTCGTACCGAGCAAGGCATTCGGACTGAATTACGACCCATCGCACCTCATCTGGCAGGACATCGACTACATCTATGGCGTCGAGAGATTTATCGACCGAATTTTCCATGTGCACGCGAAAGACACGGTGATGTCGGCACAAAAGCGCGCGTGGGTTGGCAATCAGTATGGCGGAAGCTGGTGGCGATATGCCATTCCCGGCCAGGGATCAGTCAAATGGGGTGAGTTCATCTCTGCTCTTCGTATCAACGGATACAACGGCGTCCTGAGCATCGAACACGAAGATGACTCCGTAAGCCGCGAAGAGGGATTCCTGATGGGTAAGAAATATCTGGAACAGTTCTTCATTCCGGGATGGTATTAATTCAGGTTTGCACGCTGCCTGAAATGGGATTCGCATGAACCAACTTATGGACCGTAAGAGTCAAGCGGCTAAACTCTCGGTCTATTCTAACTCGTGCCTGACGCTTCTGAAACTGATAGCCGGTGTAACAACCGGGTCTATCAGCGTCCTCAGTGAGGCCATGCACTCTGCTGTCGACCTCATCGCGAGTTCTATTGCGCTCTTCGCGGTGAGAGTTGCCGATCTGCCTCCCGACGAAGACCATCCCTATGGACACGGGAAGATCGAGAGCCTGAGCGGCGTCGCCGAGGCCATTCTCATCTTTCTTGCCGGCGCCTATATCATCTTTGAAGCGGCGCACCGCCTCTGGAACAAAGAAGGACCGCATCGACCCGATCTTGCCATGGTCGTCATGGGAATTTCCGCCGTCGTGAACATCTGCATTTCTCGCCACCTGTTCAAAGTGGCCAAAGAATCCGAGTCGATTGCCCTTGAAGCCGACGCTCAACATCTGCGTTCGGACGTGTGGACTTCCCTCGGTGTCATCGTTGGATTGGGTCTGGTCTACTGGACTGGACTCGCCTGGATCGACTCTGCAGCAGCGATTGCCGTCGCCATCTTCATTCTTCAGGTTTCGTGGCGATTGACTCGTGGCGCGTTGGATCCCCTCCTCGACTCCCAACTCCCGCAGGAAGATATCGACGCGGTGCGAGAAATATTAACTTCCGATCCAAATGTGCTCGACTTCCACAAGCTTCGCACCCGTCGATCTGGATCGTACCGGTACATCGACGCACACGTCCTCATGGAAGATTCCCTTACTCTGCTCGAGTCGCATGACCTCACAGAGGCGCTGGAAGACAGACTTCGCCTCAGACTACCCAATGTCATGGTGACGCTCCACACAGAGCCCTACAACGCCGAAACGGTGCATCAGCGGGAAGTCCATGGTGTCGACCTCTCCTCTCATTAAGGATCAGCTCTCTCATTCAAGAAGTTACACGAAGGTTGATCAAAGTGTCCTAATTGACGTGGAATACTTAGCTGTTAAGCCAGTGCCCACAAAAGTCTGGATCATTGCGCTAGAGCAGAAACCCGTCGTTGAAGAGGACCCAAATTAGTGGTCAAAGACCTACAACAGAGTTTCTCATTAATATCGACAAGTTCCGCATTCACGATTCTCGTTAGAATTGTGCGACCCTGAATCTATGAAAAAACGAGTATCACTTACATCCAGTTACCCACGCAGAAGGCATCGAATTAGGAGGCCCCGATCTATGAATGTCACAGCTCATACAATCGTACAACCGGCCTTTAATCCCGTTGTACAAACCATCATTTTCGTTTTGTTGGTCATTTTCGCAGTTTTGGGTCTCGGATGCGCACTGCGATATGCCTATTACTTTCTTCGTGGTAGATGATCTGTAAGGGTGAAAATGAACAAATAGTGCTAAACCTCTTGAGGTCCTTTGAAAGAATTGCGGGCTTCAGCGTCTGTTGGAACAAAGCACACAGCTAACGCGGAATCTCCCGTCCGCGCAACATTTACAAGATAATTCCCAATTGGAAGATTTATTGTCCCGCCATATTTCTTTAACGCACCTAAGTCTCCGCCAGGCAGCATCTCCCCAGGGCCAAGACACATCGCTCCTGACGCGCACCGAACATAACAATTGATCGATTCAGAATCATCTACAGGATGCTCATGAACTGTGACATCATAAATACCATCAGAATGAATTAAAACTAGCATCATGTTGCCAGCGTTGACTTCGAACGGTTCGTCCATGAAAATGGTCCACCAATCATCATCATCGTGTAAGCGATGGGAGAGTAAAGTTTCGTCGAATACCACGAATACAGATGTAATTGTTGTGAAACTGAACCGATGCTCTAGCATTTACTGCTCCTTTTGCGATGGCTGGATTACAGAAGTCTCTGCAAATGCAGGTTGCAAAAATCGTTCGAATCAAAGACGCGCCGACGATCATCTCATATTATCCGGAAGATGGATATCCTCAAGTGTGTCCGGTGCGCTCACCGCGCCAACAATCAGTCGCTTTCCATCTCGGAGCGCCTGCATGGCCTCCGGCCCTATCCACCATCTTCTTTTTTGCCAGTCATGAATGCCGACAAATCCCTTTGTGAATATTCTGACAATGTCTTTATAAAATGGTTCATCCGTTGGTGACCAGGAATACACCGCAACTTCGCCACCAATAAGGCACTGCGAATTGTACCAACCTCCCAATTGAACCTTTACTCCCAGCGGATTACCTTCTGACTCCGTTTTATAAGTTGTTGATCCGTTGGCCATCTTGATGGTACGGTAATTCACCTTAACGTCTCGCGGCAACGCCAGATAACTAGTTCCAGAAATAACCTGATCGCCTTTTGGTTGAAAGCCAAAATTCGGTATGTCACGCAGGCACAAGTATTCCTTTATGGGAAGCACATCATGAAATGTCTTTTCGACATACTTTACATCGAATGTCGATTCAAACACTTCTATCCCAGGAAGCCAGTCAGATTTTGTTCCGAACGTATATCGGTGAAGCATTGTAATTTCCTGTTCTTACTTGTCAATAAGCAAGAGAATACCCTTCTATTGCAATACAGTAGTGGTCCGGATGCCGATGCCATCAAAAAAACACCTTCCCAAATGGCCTTTCATAGATTTAAAGCACTGGAGACTGT
>JBDUAM010000127.1:0-14830 GCA_040004655.1 Chthonomonadales bacterium
GGGAGCCCGGCGCGCTGGCTTAGTGCCGATGGACATGCCGAGATCTCTTCCGTTTCTGGATGGCATGCTCTCATTGTTCGCGGCTGGCGGTTTCAGAATGCTCGTCCGAATGGAGCAGCATACCCTTCGAGAACACCATGCGGCGGATGCTAAACGGGTGTTGGTCATAGGAGCCAGTTTAGCAGGTCAAATGTTAGTGCGTGAGCTACAGACCAAACCAATCCTCGGCTTAAGGCCCATTGGGTTTGTGGATGGTGATTCGAACAAGCACGATCTTCGCATTGCAAACCTACCGGTTTTCGGCGGATATGACATGCTGACTGAGGTCATTAAAGATCAGCATGTTGATCAGGTCATTATCGCATTACCCAATGCTTCCGGCAAAGAGATTCGGGAGCTCCTTCAGGCTTGCGATAAAGCTGGAGTTCCGGCCAGAACAGTACCTTCACTCTCCTCGATTATAGATGATACGGTCAGTGTCAGCCAGCTCCGGAACGTGGATATTGAAGACCTTCTGCGACGAGAACCCATCCAGACAGATGTTGAGTCCGTACGGAAATTGATCAACGGCAAACGCGTACTTATAACCGGCGCAGGTGGATCCATCGGTAGTGAACTCTGTCGACAGGTGTTGAACTTTGGCCCCGCGGACCTGGGGTTACTGGGTCACGGCGAGAATTCTATCTTTGAAATAGACAATGAACTTCGAAGAATCGTTGAGCGCAAAGAGAGTTCCAGCACAGTTAGGAAGACGCAGATTCATCCATTCATTGCCGATGTACGACTTCCGAATCGCATTCGGACGGTAATATCAGAGTTCCGACCAGACGTAATTTTCCACGCTGCCGCGCACAAACATGTTCCACTCATGGAATTGAATCCTACAGAAGCAATTTCCAATAACGTCTTCGGAACCAAGAACATGTTGGATGCGGCGTTGGAGTTCAAAGTTGAAAACTTCGTGATGATCTCTACGGATAAGGTTGTTAATCCCACTAACGTGATGGGCGCAAGTAAGCGCGCGGCGGAGATGCTTGTTCTCAAAGCGGCCAGCCAAAGTGGACGCAATTATGTGGCCGTTCGGTTTGGAAACGTACTTGGCAGCCGAGGCAGTGTTGTACCGACCTTCAAGAAGCAGATTGCAAGCGGTGGACCGGTGCGAGTGTCACATCCGGACATGAAACGATTCTTCATGACCATTCCTGAAGCAGTCCAGCTTGTTTTGCAGTCATCCGTGCTTGGATCCGGCGGAGAAGTCTTTATGCTGGATATGGGTGAGCCAATTAAGATTGTCGACCTGGCGAAGGATTTGATTGAACTTTCAGGACTTGAACTTGGGGCTGATATTGATATCGTGTATAGTGGAATCCGACCGGGTGAGAAGCTTGTTGAAGAGCTTTTCATCAAGGGAGAAACGTATCAGCCGACCAAGCACGAAAAGGTGCGAATTGTGCAGAACGCTTGTTCGTTCGTGGCAGAAAAACTGGACGAGACTATTCGTGATCTGGACCTTGTCGTACGCGCGGATGATCAGCATGGGGTGATTAGGTGCCTAACTAATATAATTCCTGAGTTCGTGCCAGACTCGCGTCGATGGGTTCAAGAGTCCAGTGCTTCTGCTCCATCAGAATCAAAGGAGACGGTGTCGGCTCGGGGGTAGTCTCCGGTTCCTCATTCTTTAACACGATGCGTACAGAACCTGAATTTGGCCAGTGGTAACATCGACACACAAGCGGATCCTTCGTTCCTCAGGATGACGTAAAATTACGTTATTTGCATCCTTAGAATTCTGTGGGTGTACATCGTGTCAAGTCATCCTGAGCGATAGCGACGGATCTGCTCGTGCGTTTGGTGGTTCACGGCTTTCTGCTCATCGGATCATTGTTTCAAAGTGCGTTCAATTCTTCCCACGGACTTCCTTCGACGGAGATTATCTCCACAGCCCCGCCACCGGGTGATTCAAGATAAAAGCTGCGAGTTTTATCTCGGTGGGTTTTGATCTCTTTGTTGTAACTGACCGCCATCTCTTCTAATTTCGCACCGGATACCCTCCAAGCCAGATGATTCGGGTGTTGATCCTTCACGACAAAAGCAAGCCTTGCCCCACCGGCATCGATGAATGCCCAGGTCGTGTCCTGGAAAAGTACTGTAACTTCACCGATCACCTGCTTGTACCAATCCACCGCCTCGGCGATCTCGGGCACGACTTGTGCGGCGTGATCAAATTTGAATTCCATGTGCATCTCCCGGGGTCATTCTGGTAATCTAAACTATACTTCAATTTCTGCCTGATGGGTGGTCGGATTTCATTCATCGGCATTGCCACGGAGCCTTATTTGTCTGCAGACGATTTGCGAAAACGGTTGGAAGACCTTAACGGCGGTCCCCTCAATTTTGAGCCGAACGATCCGGCTCGACTGGATGATCCCGATATCGCTCTTCGCCGGAAGTTAACGAGACCCAAAGTGAGGAGTGCGGACCGATTTCGGGCTGCCGTTGCGACCACCCCCAAGAGTGAATTTATCGGTGAGAATGGATCGCTTACCCAGTTACTGCCGGGCAAAGTTCGTGTAAACGACGCTGGCATCTACTATCATGTACGACGAAACCCGGTCGATCTTGCTCCCTGGTTTGAGCCTGTTGGGCAGAAGATTGCGGAGCAGGCAGCAGATGATCGAAATTATGTGTTTCTTGACATTGAAACACTTGGATTTCAGGGCGAACCGGTCTGGCTGATCGGGGTGCTTGCAGCGGATGAGGATGGAAATTGGTGGTGTGAACAATTGCTCGCGCGGGACTTGAAAGAAGAGGCAGCGATGATCCTGGGCCTTAAATCGTTTGCCAATGCCGAGACATCCCTCGTAACGTTCAACGGAATAAGTTTTGATTGGCCGATGATCGCGGACCGTGGCAAGCGGTACGAGATCGAAATGCCAGAATTAACGCGCCATCACGATATGCTGCTGATCGCGCGAGCGGCGTACGGTCGACGGGTGCCAAACCACAAGCTGCAAACACTGGAGTCGGTGGTATTGGGTCGAGAACGGGTGGATGACGTTCCCGGTCACAGAATTCCGGCGGTATACCGTGAGTTTGTGAAGACAGGAATGGCGGGAGAACTTGTGGAGGCGGTGAAGCACAACGTCCTCGATCTGGTTTCAACTGCCGAGTTATTCACGCTTACCCGTAGACGAGGCGTTCGATAACCTACATTCGGGTTACGGTTCCAATGATGTCCGAAACGCGAGCTTCGTTCTGAGAAACGCAGTACGCTTCAATTCCCTTGACGATCTCCACGGCAGCCATCGGGTTTACAAAGTTGATGGTGCCTGTCGCGATTGCGCTTGCTCCGGCCAGCATGAACTCTACAGCGTCGTCAGGTGTCGCTATGCCACCCATGCCGATAATCGGCAGTTTGGTCGCCTGTGCGACCTTCCAGACCATGTAGAGGGCCAGCGGCTTGATACACGGTCCGCTTAATCCACCTGTTCGATTGGCAATTCTGAATTTGCGGGTACGCGTGCTGATGCTGGTTCCCACAAAGGTGTTGATTAGCGAGAGGATATCCGCGCCACCGGCCTCAGCGGCCCTGGCGATCACTGAGATGTCGGTCACGTTCGGCGACAGCTTGGCGATTACTGGAAGCTTCGTTCGCTTGCGGACGCTAGCGATCACCTGTTCGGTGAGAACGGGGTCGACACCGAACTCAATGCCTCCACACTCTTGGTTCGGGCAGGAGATATTCACCTCAAGTGCTGCGATGCCGGGTACTCCGTCCAGCGTCTCCGCGAGGGTATTGAAATCTTCCATCCGGTCGGCGGCGATGTTTACGATGATCGCGGTATCGTACTGGCGCAGGTAGGGCATCTTCTCAGAAATGAACTTGTCTAGACCCGGGTTCTGCAGTCCGATAGCATTCAGCGTTCCGCCAGCGGTTTCTACCATTCTCGGCATGGGGTTCCCGCCGCGCGGCTTCACGGTGACGGCCTTTACCATGATCGCGCCGAGGTTACCGAGGTCGAAGAACTCAGCCCACTCTGCGCCGAATCCGAAAGTGCCGCTCGCGGTCATCACCGGATTCTTAAGCTTCAGTGGACCCAGTAGTACCGAGAGATCAGGTTTTGGCATGGCGTTCTCTATTCCCAAATCACCTGCTCCGCGTTGAATACTGGTCCCTCATAACATGATCGAAGGTATGCCGGTTCCGCATCCGGGTCAATCTTGATTTTGACCACGCAGCCCATACAAACTCCTACGCCGCAGGGCATGACCGTCTCAACAGAAACCTGGCAACTCACCTTGCGGGAATTACAGAGGTCACCCACGGCGCGCAGCATTGGCGTTGGTCCGCAAGTATAAACCTGAACGGGTTTGGTGGTCTGGTCAAGGATATCCAGCAACGGACCGGTGACGATGCCTTTTTGTCCGTAAGAGCCATCGTCCGTGGTGAAAATAGTATTCACTGGCAGTTGCTCAAATTCTTCGATGCCTACGAGCATGTCTCGTGTTCTTGCGCCATTGATGACGTAAATCGACTCCGGGTCGTGGCCCTCATCGACCATCTGCAAGGCATGGAAATAGAGTGGAGGCGCGCCAACTCCGCCGGCGACGAGGATATGGACCGCTTCAGGATCCGTTGAAGGTCGAAAAAAGTTTCCAAGTGGGCCGACGATCGATAGAGTTTCGCCCGGCCGTTTGTTTCGCAGGCCCTGCGTGAACACGCCACGCGCGAGGTAGACGATGGAGAACGTACCCATGTGGGGATTTACTTTGTACACCGAAAACGGTCGACGGGTAAATGGATTGTAACTCTGATCGTAGAGAATCTGAACGAACTGGCCGGGGAGAGAATCTTTTGCGATCTGGGGAGCTTTAAGGGTGAGTTCAAACTCGAAATCCGCAAGCTGCTTGTGATCGATTATGAGCGCGTCGAGTTGATACCGCATCCTGACTCCGGGCAGAGTTGAGGAACTTGACGGTCTGCCCAATTCACTGCAATCTTACCCGTCAGGCGTCGGACTGTCAACGGAAATGTGGTCTGAAGACTGAAGACCGAGAGTTGATAGCTGAAGGCGGTAACCAAATTTGGTTCCTCGAAATGAAGCGCCGACTTGTAGGCACATACAAGCAGATCCTTCCTGTCATCAGGACGACATGGCGTGACATTTTCTTATAGCGTGTTTGGATTTGAGCATCCTTTCAACCTGTCATCCTGAGGGACGAAGGATCTGTTTGTGCGTCGATGCGATTGGGGGGGTTGTTAAGGTTATCCCACGCGACGACAGGCGCCCATCGTGAACGATGGGGCTTGAGGCTTAGCCAATCGTGGACGGGAATGGGTGGAAAGCGTGATTCGATCCGAGCATCCTGCCACACCGTCATCCTGAGGGACGAAGGATCTGCTTGTTCGTCGATGCGACTGGAGGGTAAATGGTCTTTGGACGAATGGTCCACCGCTTTCCGCAATATCATGGGAGAAGAGACGCGCAAGCAGATCCTTCCTAGCATCAGGATGACATGGAGGGACGGCTTCTATAGTGTGTTCGGAATCAAGGTCAGGTTACTTTTCCGAGAGCGTTTTGATGTGGCTTAGCACGCGCATGTGGATTCGGTGGATGATGGCGTCGCTCCAGATTTGCCAGTACATGGCCGGAGCCATGTGATGTTTGTACCAGGTTGTTCTCTCAAGCAGAGTATCGCCATTGGGCAAGGAGACCAGCCGGAATTGACCGCCGTCGGAGCGCAAAAAGCCGTCGAGATGTGGTGGTTTGACGGAGCCGTAGGGAGTCCACTCTTCCATTGGGGCAGGGTTTTGGGTGACGGAAAATTTTAGCAGGTTTGGTTGATCCCAGACCGTGATCGGTTCGACAAACGGACCCGTGGAGAACATGCACTTTCTAATTGCGCCAACACCTCTGCCGTCGATGACGGCACGGATCGGGTAGGCGATGCCGAGTCGAAAGATGGGGTCCGATGGGGGAGGCAGCTCGCTGAATTCGACCACGTTCTTCCAGACCTTCTCATTGCTCGCATGGATGATCAGGGAACTCTGGACCTTGAGGAGCGGGGCCTCGACGCCAACAACAGTCTCTGCACCCATGGCAAGCGGCAGGACCAGGCAGAGCACGTGGATGATGGGTGGCAGATTGGGTCGATGCATGGTTTGCTGAATGCAATAACCGATGGCAGAGCCCGCAAAACAGGAGACAAGGGCGAGTGGCGCCGCCATGATCAAACAAATGGCTCCCTCTATGTTGATGAACAGAAGCGCTGCACCCTGTACTAAGACCGCTGTCAGGCTGACCAGGAAGCAGGAACCCAGTGTTCTGTGTGCGGGAAGGCTATAGATGACACTCGAAACAATTCCGATCACGCAAGGTAGACCGAGGAATAGAAACATTCCGTAATCTCTTAGAATCAGCGTGCAGAGAACTACGGAGACAGTAGTTACCAAAATGGACGCTAGCACAGCGTACAACATGTAGGCAAAGTCCATCTTTTTGCCCAATGGTGGCGGCGCGGATTTCGGGGCTGGCGTGGCGTTTTCTGGCATTATGCATAGCACGACGAACAATACCAATTTCACTGCGGGAATGAAAAAGAGCAGCGACAACCAGGTCGGCATCCCAGCGGATCGGAGCCTGCGGACGGTGAGCGCCATTCCTGTAAATCCAAATGGCAGGCTAAGGGCGCTTAGCACCATCACCATGTCCTGCGGTGGACCACCCTGTACATTGTTGAAGAGTGTGTTCGGATTTACGAAGGCGAAGAGTGGCCACGGATAGTGAAATAGAAGGTGCGCGAGCGCCTGCTCGATACCCATCTTGGAAGCGAGCAGCAGGGCGCCGAGAATCGCAAAGGGGCGAATATCCAGCTTGCCATCAAATCGCCAGAGATCGGATACTTGTATCCCCAACGTCGTCTCCTGTCTAAATTTGGCCCTACGAGAAAAACAAAAAGCCGCCTACCCGGATGGGTTAGGCGGCTAAATTTACGTTTACGAAATCATCACTTCGTATTCTGGAGTTGTGCAACCTTCAGTCGATTCATGGCACGTTCCAGCGACGAGGAGGCTTCGTGGTAATCTACCGTTCCGCCACCCGCCAACTCATCCTTCGCCTTCGCGACAGCAGCTTCGGCGCGAGTGATATCGATGTCTGCCGCACGTTCTGCTGTGTCTGCAAGAATGATTGTTTTGGATCCACTGACTTCCATGAATCCGCCGCTTGTTGCAATGTATTCCTCATCGCCATTTTCATGCTCGACCTTGACGAGGCCGGTTTGAAGAACGGTCATGAGCGGAGAGTGATTGGCAAGGATTCCGAGCGAACCCTCAATTCCTGGGGCGCGGACGGCGCGGACGGGGAGGGAGAAGAGCACATGCTCGGGAGTAACCATTTCCAGTAAAAATGTGGACATTTCGAATCATCTGCCTTTGGGTCCGGCGGATTGCGCCGGACCTCTGTAAATGTTAGGCGAGCGTTTTAGCCTTTTCAACTGCGTCTTCGATGTTGCCGACCATGTAGAAGGCCTGTTCTGGAAGGGCGTCATGCTTGCCTTCAACCAGTTCCTTGAATGAACGAATGGTCTCTTTCAGCGGAACGTACTTACCGGGCATGCCGGTAAACGCTTCGCCAACGCGGAATGGCTGCGAAAGAAACTTTTGAATCTTACGTGCGCGGTAAACGACTGTTCGGTCATCGTCAGAGAGTTCGTCAATTCCGAGGATGGCGATGATGTCCTGAAGTTCCTTGTAGCGCTGCAATATCGACTGCGTGGCGCGGGCCACTTGATAGTGCTCTTCGCCGATGATCTGCGGGTCGAGAATTCGACTGGTGCTCACGAGCGGGTCCACGGCCGGGAAGATGCCCTGTGCTGCGAGGGATCGTTCCAGATAAGTGGTCGCGTCAAGGTGGGCAAATGCGGTTGCAGGCGCCGGGTCCGTTGGGTCGTCAGCAGGTACGTAGATGGCCTGTACGGAGGTAATGGAACCCTTCTTGGTGGAGGTAATTCTCTCCTGCAACGCGCCCATCTCGGTGGAGAGGGTCGGCTGATAGCCTACAGCGCTCGGGATACGACCGAGAAGCGCCGATACTTCGGAGCCTGCCTGCGTAAATCGGAAGATATTATCGACGAAGAGAAGAACGTCCTGTCCACCCTCGTCGCGGAAGTATTCGGCCATCGTCAGTCCAGAGAGCGCGACGCGAAGGCGGGCTCCAGGCGGCTCGTTCATCTGACCGAAGACCATGGCGGTCTTAGAGATAACGCCCGATTCCGTCATTTCGAGGAAGAGGTCGTTTCCTTCACGAGTTCGCTCACCAACTCCTGCGAAGACGGAGAATCCACCATGCTCGGTGGCGATGTTGGTGATCAATTCCTGCATCAAAACGGTTTTGCCGACCCCGGCTCCGCCGAAGAGACCAATCTTACCACCTTTGAGGTACGGGGTGAGAAGGTCGATAACCTTGAGGCCCGTCTCCAGCACTTCGTTGGAGGCTGCCTGATCTTCGTAGGACGGGGCGGGTCGATGGATGGGCCATCGTGCCTTGGTGGTGACTGGTCCGGCGCCGTCAATCGGGTTGCCGAGAAGGTTGAAAATGCGTCCGAGGGTCTCTGGTCCGACCGGAACGGAGATCGGCGCGCCCGTATCGACTGCATCCATGCCGCGGATAAGACCGTCGGTGGAGGACATGGCGATACTACGAACGGTGTCGTTGCCGAGATGCTGCGCGACTTCAACGGTGAGGCTGATGTCTCTCGCCTTATCTTCAATGGTGATGGCGTTCAAGATCGCTGGTAACTGTCCCGGCTCAAACGCGAGGTCAACAACCGGACCCTGCACCTGGACGATTTTTCCGGTGGCCATGTGTGTCTGGACTCCTTCATTATAGGATTGCCGATTTCGGGGTCGACAAATGGGTTTGTACTTTAATTCACGATTGCTTCATTGTAGCAGTTTTGGGGGTGGAATTACAACACGAAATGACTGCGTCAGAAGTATTACAGAACAGGGAAAGTAAATCTCAATCATATCCAATGAATGAATTTCAGGCCCGAGTAGCCAAAATATGTTGAACGTTAAAGTTGAACAGAATGGGAACCGACGCTGGTATGAATGTACAACGCAAACTCGAAGGCAAAGTCGCACTGGTAACCGGCGCTGGACGCGGTCTTGGTCGATCCTACGCGCTCAAGCTCGCCTCGCTTGGCGCGAATGTTGTGGTCAACGACATCTCTCTGCAAGCCCACAAGGAATTTGATGAGGAACTTGAGGCCGAGAGCGTGATGGCCGAGTGCGAACTGCACGGCGTGCGCTCCATAGGCATTGAGGCGGATGTGATGGATCGGGATGCGGTATTCGCCATGGTCGACCGCACGGTGGAGACCTTTGGTCGACTGGACGTCCTCGTGACAAACGCGGGCGGCATGCTTCGACCCATTGAGGGCAGCGGCGCGACCGACATGACCGAAGACGACTATCGCTTCATCATGGATGTGAATCTCTCCTCAACGGTCTTCTGCTGTCAGGCGGTTGCACCGGTGATGAAGAAACAGGGCAGCGGCAAAATCATCACGGTCTCCTCGCAGGCGGGTGTGCGGACTGCGGCAATCGGCACATTCGCGGCGTACAGCATGGCGAAGGCGGCCATTGTCTCATATTCCCGAATTCTTGCTGGCGAGCTGGGTCCGCACGGCATCAACGTGAACGTCATCGCGCCGGGGCTGATCCTCACGTCGCGGGCAAACAAGCAGTTTGGTCGGCACCTGCCAGAGAATCAGGAGAAGGCGATTGTCAACATTCCCCTGCGTCGATTGGGTCTGCCAGAGGATTGCGCCAAAGTGGTCGAGTTCCTTGCGACTGATTTGAGCGATTACGTTACCGGGCAGGTCATTCCAATCTGCGGTGGAATGGTGTTGTCGCCTTCGTAGAACGCCGCGCCCTATCATTCCGACGCAGGAGGAATCTGTTGCTCTGTCGATTTAAGTCAAATGCAACGTCAAAACTGAAAAAGCAGATCCTTCGTTCCTCAGGATGACAACCCAATTACTTCATAGGAGTATCAATTTGACTTCCGGAACATCGCCGTTCAACTGGGTGGGGACCGCATTCTCTGTACCGCATATGTTCGGGTGGATGCCTGCGCAGGATGGCTCACAGCTTTCAGGCGGACCACTATCAAATACAGCATGGATGGACTGGGCTGCGAAGAACGGACTCTCTGGCGTCGAGATTCCCTTGCCTCCTGACCACGCCGATGCGGAGGCAATGCAAGCCCTCGCGGTCCATGCAGCAAGCCTCGGGCTGAAAATTGTGCTCGGTGCGGGACCATTAAGTACTGAAGAGATCACCAACTGCATAAAAGTCGCGCGGACTTTTCAGCCGGATGGACCCATCACCATGCGGGCTACGCTCAGTAAGGTTCTTTGTGGAGATCGCCGATTGCAGGAAGGTGGGTGGCAAAACCGCATGAACGACTGCTTATCGATTGCGAAAGAGCTTGTCCCTGTGTTGCGAGATAACAATGCTTCGGTTGCCCTTGAAAATCACCAGGACGCAACCGCAGTGGAATTAAGATGGCTGTGTCAACTGAGTGATCAATCCGTGATTGGCGTTACTTTGGATACGGGGAATCCGCTGGCGGTGGGTGAGGATATTCTCGAATTCACCCGGCAGGTTGCGCCGTTCGTGCGGCATGTTCATTGCAAGGATTACACGGTTCACGCGGCGCCTAACGGTTTTCGGCTAGTTAGATGTGCGGCCGGCAGGGGAGTGGTTCCCTTTCCAGAACTGCTCGCCATTATTCAAAAGGATTGCCCGAACGCTATCACGCCAGGTGTCGAGAACGCCGCTCAGGCAGCTCGACTGGTTCCCGTGTTTGACGCGGGCTGGTGGACCACATATCCGGCTGTCGATGTTCGTGAGCGACTTGGATTCTTCCAGACCATATTTACCACTGCGCAACCCGAATCATCCGAATGGCGAACTCCGTGGGAGAGTGGAGAATCTTCGGCGGCGATTGTAGCGCACGAGGTTGAAGAGTTTGATGCAAGCTGCAAATACTTGACAGGTATCACTCAGGCTGATCTGGATAACACACTTAACGCATCACCCGGCGGCGCCAATTCACCACTGGAGAAACCAGTTCAAATTCTGAACATGTAGGAGATTGACAAATGGCAAATGAACCCGGCGAACCCATTCCCGGAACGCCATATCACGTCCATCCGAGCTTTGCGATGGAGTCGGCATCCGCTGCAAGTCTACTAACCAGAACCGGCAAGAGTATTGAAGAGTGGGCGGAGATTGTGCGGAAAGATGGACCGGCGGATCCCAAACTTCAGCAGGCGTGGCTGAAAGCGACGCACGGAATCACCACCAATTACGCTATGTGGATATATGAGAAGGCGAATAGAATCGGCGGCGCTGAGAATTACCGGCCAGTTGATTCGGTTGAGGCGCTTTTTGCCGGCAAGAAGGCTGAGTTGCGACCAATTTACGAAGCCATTCTTGAATTTGGCAAGTCTTTAGGTGAAGACGTCATGGTTTGCCCGTGCCAGTCGATGGTGCCGTTCTATTGTCGAAACGTCTTTGCGACCGTTAAACCGACCACATTGACGCGGGTTGATCTTGGCCTCTGCCTGCGTGGCGAACCTTTTTCCAACTTGCTAATCGATACTGGTGGCACCGAGAAAAAAGATCGAATCACGCACCGAATAGCGCTTACCTGTGTTGACGACTTTGATGACAGCGTTAAGTTGTGGTTCCGCCTTGCCTATGTCAGATGCGCTAGGTAGGCTATCTTCACGCAAACAAATACTTCGTCGCCGATTTACGGAAAATCACGCGACAGCGCTGCGGTCTCAAAAACTCACTTAGCCGATTAGAAACCGCCGCCTATCCCTAAGGTCAGGTACCTTCCATTGACCAGACCCGCCAATGCATTCAGCTCGATTTTTTTACCGCCAAGACCAACCTGCGTCGCGTAAGTTAATCCTACATTTCCCCCAAAGCCATCGTATTCTGCCCACGTGCGATATCGACGAGCTATCTGATAAGAAATGCTTGCAAATCCATTGGCAAACCGACGCGTACCGCCCCCAACACTCACGTACATCGGGTGATATCGATCCGCATTTATGTTCGGGTCATAGTCGGATGGAGCAAACTTCCACGTTACAACCCCAAACAGAGACCGGCTCGAGCGCGCGTCGTTCAATATTCCATCGCCAGATGAGCCTGCACCGCCCCCAACGTCCAGGGCTCCAAATGACAGGGTCATATTCTTAGCGGTTGGCAACGGAACCTGAACCTGAACCTGAAACGCCTGATCCAGTCTTTCACTCAACACATTATCGGAAACCAGTATGTTATACGCACCGACCGTCATGCCGAAAGCGCCTGTGGCCGTATTGTTCGTGCTCTTACGTGTTATGGTGAATGGGTTGGTCCCAGCGAGTATTCCACCATAATTTACGTGGACATGACCGTGCCCCAATACGTTTGCAACTGGAGTAGAAAAACTTGTAGCTCCAGATAAGGATAGATGACCATCGGAATCGACCCCAAACCCTGAACCGGACAATCCGTTGAGCCCTCGAAGTTGAGGGAACTTATCTGCGCCAAGCAAGGGAGTCTGCGCCTGACCGCCCGTCGCCAGTACGAGAACCAGAACTGCCGGAACTAACCATTTTGCCTTCATAATGTCTCCTAATAGATCAAAAATTTCCATCCGATCTACGTGCCACGACAATCATGTCGTAATCATATCAACATTATGCACCAGACCTGACCTATCGAGGTGAATAATTATATCCTCAAATCGTTCTTTCCCCTAAATGCCTACCAGTAACTTTGTACACCGCGCGCCACAGCCGAAGGCCAGCCAGGATCAAACTGACTACTTTGACTCGGGTCGATCTGGGGCTCGGCCTTCGCGGTGAACAGTTCTCCGAGTTGCCCATCGACACTGGTGGAACAGAAAAAAGATCGGATTACGTGGCCGGATTACGATGACATCAGTAGAAGATTATTAAAACATGCCGCGAAAATGGTTTTGGGAAGCGTATGATCGATGTAGTCCGAAGTCGATTAATTCAACCGGCAAAGAGTCGATTTTCGGGTATCATTTAATGCTGTGGCAATTTGAACCATTCGTTCGGCGGGAGTTTGTGTTTTGATGCGTTATCTAAACGGTTTCGTTCTCATAGGGATCATGTTGCTGGCAATCAGCATCGCCGGAGCGGCAACCGGAAATAGATTGCTCACCGAACCGGGGCAGCAGGTCAACCCGTATGCGTGGCTTGAATATCTGGGCGCCTCCGCGCTCATGCTGGTGAACGGCGCCGTTTCTATTCGTAATGCCAGACAGCAAGAAGCCGAGGCAGAATCACACTCAAAGTCTTTGGCACCCGAAAAGCCTGTAACCGAACCCACCGAATCAACTGAAATACCCGAATAATCTGAATGACTGCCGACGCATTGCGTCGTGGGAGAAATAGATGTCGACCCTTGAAGATTTAACCATACACGAAGTCCACTGTTGCGAATGCAACAAGCCTATACCTGCGATTCCCGCGTGGCTTGCTGGCGCGACGGTCCGCTTTCAGTGTGAAGAGTGCCGCCAGAAGAATCCGCGTAACCCGGGTATGGCTGATCTCGAACCGCGCCACACCATTATCGACCGAAGTGCAGTCGATCTGCCGGCCGTGGATGATGTGGAAGAAGATGAAGATGAAGAAGATGAGGATTTCAACGAAGAGTAATTTCAGTTGAGATTTTGATGAAAAGCGAGGCCGGGTGGAATACTCCACCCGGCCTCATTTGCGTCTCGTCCACACTTACAACCCGATGATGTTGTAACCGGCATCCACGTAGAGCACTTCACCGGTGATTCCTCTGGCAAGTCCGCTTAGCAGAAACATCACTGCATCGCCGACTTCATCTGCATCCACACCGCGGCGCAATGGCGACTTCTCGGATACGTGTTTCAGCATAGTGCTGAGACCAGCAATTCCGCTCGCGGCCAACGTCTTAATGGGGCCAGCCGAAACGGCGTTGACACGAATGTTCTCTGGTCCGAGGTCTGCCGCCAGATAACGGACGCTCGATTCTAGAGCAGCCTTTGCAACTCCCATCACATTGTATCCACTTACTACACGCTCGCCGCCGAGGTAGCTGAGAGTGACGGCCGATCCGCCGCCTGCTGCGAGCATAAGGGGTCGAGCTCCGCGAGTGAGCGAGACCATGGTGTAGGCGCTGCTGCTGAGGGCAACATCCCAACCTTCTGAACTGGTGGAGACAAATTCTCCGGTGAGGTCATCACGCTTTGCAAACGCAATACCATGGACCAGGCCATCAAGCTTTCCATCAAATGCAGCGCCAACTTCGGTGAACATCCGGTCGATGTCTTCCTGATTGGTCGCGTTGCAGAGAAAGATCGGGCAACCAGATGCTCCGACTCCATCGAGGAGTTTTTGAACGTCGTCTTTTTCTCGGTCGCTGTAGACTGAGAAGGCAACGGTCGCATCTTCTCGCAAAAGTGAAAGGGCGCAGTGCCATGCAATGCTCCACTTATTTCGTGCACCGCAAACCAGCACACTTTTACCCGTCATTAGGCCCAAATTCTATCTCCTGAAATTGCCGACGCCATCCGCGCACCGGCATTATTTACTCGTACACATTGTTTGATAACGAGCTACGGTAGGCTCGACGTTTCAATTACAGTGTCTGCAACCGAAATTGGTCCTGTTGATCTCTTTACCGATTCGGCGAGATCGATCATTGGAAATCCCCCAACATATTCCGTTGTTACCAACTGCCGAAGTTCCT